>JALUTE010000485.1:300-7573 GCA_027058255.1 Methyloligella sp.
CTCACCACCGAGCTCAAGTCCGCGGAGATGGGCCAGGCGCTCTGCGACAACAAGATCGACGCCTATTTCTGGCTCGTCGGCCATCCCTCGGGCGCGACCCAGGAGACGCTCGCCTCCTGCCCGTCGCATCTGGTGAACGCCTGGTCTCCGGAGATTGCGAAGCTCGTCAAGGAGACCCCGTACTACCGCAAGGCCGTCATCCCCGCCGGCATGTATGGTGGGCAGAAGGAGGACATCACCACCTTCGGCGTCGGCGCCACGCTGATTACCTCCGCGGATGTTCCGGAGGACGTGGTCTACAATCTCGTGAAGGCCGTCTTTGACAATTTCTCCGCCTTCAAGAAGCTGCATCCTGCCTTCAAGAACCTGAAGGAGACGGAGATGATCCGGGACAGCCTGTCGGCACCGCTGCATCCCGGCGCCGTGAAATATTACAAGGAGCGCGGCTGGATGAAGTGAGGCCGTCGCCCGACAACGCCAGGGAAGCCCGTTTGAGCGGGCTTCCCTTTTCTCTTCTCGCGGCGGGAGCCCCTTTTTTCTTCTCGTAGCGGGAGAAGGGCGCGATTTGCGAAATCAAGAACCTGCGGCAGGGGCGAGGGGCCTTGGCACGCGGGCGCAGTGACGTGGGAGCGGGAGAGGACGCGCAGCGAAGGGAGGGAGCCCAGCCATGGCGCAGGAGAGGTCTGCAAGGCATCTCGACGCGGAGGAAATCGCAGCCGAGGCCGATACCGGAGCACGCAATCCGACCGGGGTCGCGGGGCGCATCCTGATCGGCTTGAGCATCGCCTGGTCGCTTTACCAGATCTATATCGCGTCCGATCTGCCCTACTGGCTGCAGGAAAATCTCGGGCCGATGTTCAAGAGCATCGGACTGGATTTCAACTTCGTTCTCGGCTCCGTCAAGGCCCGTCGCATTCATCTCGCCTTCGCTCTCGTCCTCACGGCACTCTCCTTTCCGCTGCTCAAGTCGAGCCCCCGCGACCGGGTGCCCCTTTATGACTGGGTGTTCGCCGCCATCGGCGTCGTCGTTTGCCTCTATGCGGTTGTCTTCCAGACCCAGATCGCGGAGCGCTCGGGGCTGCCAACCACGACCGATCTCGTGATCTCCGCCGTGGGGCTCGTCATCGTTCTCATAGCCACCTACAGGGCGCTCGGCCTGCCCCTCGTGATCGTGGCCTCGGTGTTCCTGATCTACGTCTTTTTCGGCGACAGGGAGTTCATTCCCGAGGTGATCCAGTGGAAGG
The DNA here is from genome assembly GCA_027058255.1 of Methyloligella sp. GTDB lineage: Bacteria > Pseudomonadota > Alphaproteobacteria > Rhizobiales > JALUTE01 > JALUTE01. The sequence goes on from JALUTE010000485.1 coordinate 1,545, forward strand.
GCGCCTCCTTCGGCAAGGCCATGTGGCACTTCTTCATGCAGGAGGAGGGGGTGTTCGGAAAGCCCCTCGACGTCTCGGCGAGCCTCATCTTCCTGTTCGTCCTCTTCGGCGCCATTCTCGAGAAGGCCGGCGCGGGAAACTACTTCATCAAGACGGCCTTCGCGCTCCTCGGCCACTTCCGTGGCGGCCCGGCCAAGGCCGCCGTGGTGGCCTCGGGCCTTTCCGGGCTCTATTCCGGCTCCTCCATTGCCAATGTGGTGACCACCGGCACCTTCACCATTCCGCTGATGAAGCGCACCGGGTTTCCGGCCGAGAAAGCCGGCGCGGTCGAGGTGGCGTCATCCACCAACGGCCAGCTCACGCCGCCGGTGATGGGTGCGGCCGCCTTCCTGATCGCCGAGTTCACCGGCGTGCCCTATTTCGATCTCATCAAGCACGCCTTCGTGCCGGCGCTCATCTCCTACATCGCCCTCGTCTACATCGTCCATCTCGAGGCGCTGAAGCTCGACCTCAAGGGGCTGAAGAAGCCCGCCACGGGGCGCACCATCGCCCAGACGATGATGCTGTTCGTCGGCGGCTTCCTCGCCACCATGGTGCTCTTCCTCGCGGTCTATTACGGGCTCGGCTGGATCAAGACGGCGTTTCCCGACATGACCTTCCTTTCGGTGGTCGTGCTGTTTCTGGCGGTCTATCTGGCGCTTCTGTGGCTCGCGTCGCGCCATGACGACCTCGTGGTCGACGATCCGGGCGCGCCGATCCTGGAGCTGCCCAGGGCGGGCGAGACGGCCATCAAGGGCCTTTATTACATCGTTCCGATCGTCCTTCTGATCTGGGCGATCATGATCGAGCGCATGTCGCCGGGCACGGCCGCCTACTGGGCGACGCTGTCGATGATCTTCATCACCCTCACCCAACATGTCTTCAAGGGGGTCTTCCGGGGGCGCACCAATGTGATGGCGGATTTGCGCCGGGGCTTCGACGAGGTGGTGCAGGGGCTCATCGCCGGAGCGCGCTCCATGATCTCCATCGCGGTTGCCACGGCGGCGGCCGGCATCATCGTCGGCACCATTGGCCTTACCGGAGCCCATCAGGTGATCGGCTCCTTCGTGGAGTTCCTCTCCGGCGGCAGCCTCATCCTGATGCTGTTGCTGGTGGCGGTCATGAGCCTCGTCCTTGGCATGGGCCTGCCCACGACGGCCAACTACATTGTCGTCTCCTCGCTGATGGCGCCGGTGATCGTGACCGTCGGTGCGCAGAACGACCTGCTTCTGCCCGCCGTGGCGGCGCACATGTTCGTGTTCTATTTCGGCATCCTGGCCGACGACACGCCGCCGGTGGGACTTGCGGCCTTCGCGGCGGCGGCGATCAGCGGCGGCGATCCCATTCGAACGGGCCTGCAGGGGTTTGCCTACGACATTCGAACGGCCCTCCTGCCTTTCCTGTTCGTCTTCAACACCGATCTCCTGCTCATCAATGTGGGCGTGCTCAAGGGCATCTTCGTGTTCGTCATCGGGGTGATCGCCATGCTGCTTTTCGCGGCGGCGACGCAGGGATACTTTCTCGTGCGCTCGAAGATTTGGGAGACGGCGCTCCTTCTCCTAGTGGCCTTCACCTTGTTCAGGCCGGGCTTCTGGCTCGATCGGGTGGATCCGCCCTTTATCGAGTACAAGGGGGCCGAGATCGTGAAGATCATCGACGAGGTGCCCAAGGATGGGGTATTGCGCCTGCGCGTTCGCGGCTCCGACTTCAACGATCCGGACAAGGTCAAGGAGACGTCCCTCAACGTGCAGCTCGTGAACGGCGGCAAGGGGCTCGCGCGCCTGTCCAAGGCGGGGCTTGGCGTCACGCTGCAGGGCGGCAAGGCCCTCGTTCAGGAGCCGGGGCCGGGCACGCCCTTCTTCCAGACCTTCAAGGCATTCGATTTCTTCGGCGATCAGCCGGTGGAGATCATCAAGGTGAGCCTGCCCGCCGAGCGCATGCCGAAAGAGGTGTTCTACATTCCGGCCATGCTCGTTCTGGCGCTCGTGGTGCTGATCCAGATGCGCCGCCGCCCGCGCAAGGGCGGCACCGCCGGTGCGGACGATGTTGCGGGCCGGGCGGGTGCCGGCGCGTAGGACTGCGTCCGGCGGTGCCATGCATGCGGGCCTGGCGCCGCCCGATTTGAGAGAGGCCGCCCTCCGCTTGTGAGAGCGCACGGCTCCACCTGCGCCAGTGCGCGGGGCAGGCGCGTCCGGTTCGGGGCGCAGCGCGGCCCGAGCCCCCTGTCAGGGAGATAGACCAATGGGCATGTTTTCTTCCGTTCTCGTCGCCATCGACATCAACAATCTGGACGAGGCTCGCCTGTTGCTGGAGATCGGCGGTCGTTTCTGCAAGGGCGAGGGGGCCGAGATGCACGCTCTCACCGTTCTGCCCGATTACGGCATGCCGGTGGTCGGATCCTTCTTTCCCGAGGGCTTCGAGGAGAAGGCGGGCCAAAAGGTGAAAACAGCGCTGGAGGCGCTGATCGAAGCCCATGCGCCCTCGGGCTGTGCGCCCCATGTCCATGTCGGCCATGGCACCATTTACGAGGAGATCATCAAGACCGCCGACCGGCTCGGCTGCGATCTCATTGTCGTCGGCTCGCATCGGCCGGAGCTTAAGGACTATCTGCTCGGCCCCAATGCCGCCCGCGTGGCGCGCCATGCCAGGCAGTCGATCTTCGTGGTGCGCAGCCGCGGCCGGTGATGGCGAATGCCTCGGCGCGAAGGGCCGGACCGGGCGGCGGGCCATCGCTGCGAGGCAGGCGCGACCTTGTCTTGCAGGCATGTGATGCGCGCTGTCCCGCCGGCGGGTTGCGCGAGCCTTGGGGCGGCCGAGCCTTCCGCTCAGGGGTGTGATGCGTCCGGGGCAATGCGGATCTCCGCCGTCCGGTCCAGCTCCTCGGCAAGGGCCTTGAGGCGCTTGCGCAGCCGGTCGCCGTCGAGCACCGCAAGCGCCTCGGGTATGGTCAGCACGAGGCGGCTCTTTCCCTCATAGGAGAGCCGGGTTCGCAAGATGACGCCGGGCGTGCCGACCGAGAGCATGTGCCCTGCACGGATGGCGGCGCCGAGAATGCGCGCGCGCTTGAGCATGGGCTTGTCCAGAAGCCGTTTGAGCCGCGTGCTGCTTCCGCCCTTCACGCGGCCGGTATGGCGATAGTAGAGCGTGAGCGCCAGGAAGGCCCGGCCGGGGTGGTCGATGCTCGCCAGCGCGGCATGGGCGATGGTGTTCAGGCTCTCCTCGCCCCGATAGTCGGGATGGGTGCGCCAGCCGGTGTCCGACAGCAGGCATGCGGCATGGCGCAAGCGGCGCTCGCCCGCCGTCTCCTCGGGGCCGGGTGCGCCGAACAGCGCATCGGTCCAGGCGATGAGCTCGCGCGCATGCTCGGGCGAGCGCGAGCGCAAGGTGGCAAGGTCCTCGGCAAAAGCAAGAAGCGGGTCGCGTGCCTGCTCCTCCTCGCTCAGCATGGTGTAGAGCAGGCCCTCGCGCACGCCGGCCGCCGAGACCACCACCTGCGAAGGCGCGGCGCGGCGGATGATCTCCCGAAGGACCAGGGCGCCGTAGGGCAGGATCGGCCGGCGCGGCTTGGAGATCTCCATGATGCCGTCGAGGTCGTGCACATGCTTGGCCTTGAGGATCTTCTCACAGAAGGAGAGGGCCGCATCCGCGCCCATGTGATAGCCATGGATGACCCTGAGCGGATAGTCGCGCTTTTCCATGTGCAACCAGGCGAGCGCGCGCCAGGTGCCGCCGATGGCATAGAAGCGCCGGCCCTTGCAGGCGTCCAGCCATGGCACCATCGCCATGTGATCGGCCACGATCCGGGCTGCGCGCTCGATATCGCCGTCGGCCTCGTCGAGCAGGCGCAGGCCACCGAGCGGCAGGGTCACGCCTTCGCCGATCGCACCCGAGCGGATATGGGTAAGCTCCAGGCTTCCGCCACCCAGATCGCCCGCCAGGCCATCGGCCGCGAAGAAGCTGGCGATGATGCCCGTGGCGGCAAGGGTCGCCTCCTCCTCGCCGGTCAGCACGCGGATGGGCTGCCCGCAGATCGCCTCGGCCCGTGCTATGAAATCGGGGCCATCCTCGGCCTCGCGCGCCGCCGCCGTGGCGATCACCTGGAAGGCGCCGACACCGAGCATCTCGCCAATGACGCAAAAGCGCCGCAGCGCCCGCAGCGCGCACTCCATGGCCTCGGCGCCCAAATGGCCCGTGGTGGCCACGTGGCGCCCGAGACCACAGAGCACTTTCTCATTGTAGAGCGGCGCGGGGCTGCGCTTGGCGGCCTCGTAGACGACGAGACGCACCGAGTTGGAGCCGATATCCACCACGCCGAGGGGCTGGTCCGCCTCCCCGCATCTGCGCATGTCGACAGGCTTCTCTCGCTCGAGGGTGCTCATGGCCCGCCCCCTTGTCCTCAAGAAAATCGGGACTCTGCCCTTCGGCCACACGCACATGGCGAACGGCCTCTCCCGCGCGTGGGCCCGGCCGGGGCGCGTCTCGCCGCAAGCGGGCCGTTCACTCCGTGCGCTCCGCGGCCGTGAAGCGCGGCGGCACGCTCTCCTTCAGGGCCTCGCCGCGCCCGGAGAGCGACGGATTGTTCATGAAGTACTCATGCGCATTGAAGGGCTCCTCGCCAGGCGCCGGTGCGATCCGCTCCGCCGAGCCATCCGCGAGAATGCGCCAGCTCTGGCAATTGTCCTTGAGATTGGCCACCATGATCTGGTCGAGCACCTGCTCATGCACCGTGGAATTGAGGATGGGGGTCAGCGTCTCGACCCTGTGGTCGAGATTGCGCGGCATCATGTCGGCCGAGCTGATATAGACCGCGGCCTGGCGGGAGGGGAGCCCATGGCCGTTGCCGAAGCAGTAGATGCGCGCATGTTCGAGAAAGCGGCCGATGATGCTTTTCACGCGAATGTTCTCCGAAAGCCCCGGGATGCCCGGCCTGAGGCAGCAAATGCCGCGCACCACGAGATCGACGGGCACGCCGGCCCGGCTCGCCTCGTAGAGCGCGTCGATCACCTGCCCATCCACGAGGGCATTCATCTTCATCCAGATGGCCGCCGGGCGCCCCGCCTCGGCATGGGCGATCTCGGCGCGGATGTGCTCGAGAATGGCGTCCCGTAGCCCGTGCGGCGAGGTGACCATGAGCTCCAGACAGGCCGGGTCCGCATAGCCCGTGACGAAATTGAAAATCCGCGTCACATCCCGCCCGATCCGGGAGTCGGCCGTGAAGAAGGAGAGGTCCGAATAGACCTTGGCCGTCACCGGATTGTAATTGCCCGTGCCGATATGGCAGTAGGTGGCGAGGCGCTTGCCCTCCCGGCGCACGATGAGGGCGAGCTTGGCGTGGGTCTTGAGCGCCAGAACGCCGAAGACCACATGCACGCCCGCATTCTCCAGATCGCGCGCCCAGCGGATATTTGCCTCCTCATCGAAGCGTGCGCGCAGCTCGACCACGGCCGTGACCGACTTGCCCGCCTCCACCGCCTCCTTGAGGGCGCGGATGATGGGGGAGTCGCGGCTCGTGCGGTAGAGCGTCCATTTGATCGCCAGCACGTCCGGGTCCGCCGCCGCCTGGCGCAGAAGGCGCAGAACCACGTCGAACGACTCGTAAGGATGGTGGACGATGATGTCCTTGTCGCCGATGGCGGCAAAACAGTCGCCGCCCTGCTCGCGAATGCGTTCGGGAAAGCGCACATTGAAAGGCGGAAACTGCAAGTCCGCCCGCTCCGGCAGGATGAGATTGGCCGTATCCGCCAGCGCCAGCAGCCCCTTCTCGATCACCACCTCGTCCGGTGCGACCTCCAGCTCCTGGATGACGAAGCGTTGCAGATCGGCGGGCATGGATGCCTCGATCTCCAGGCGGATGACGAAGCCCCGCCTGCGCCGCTTGAGGGCGGTCTCGAAATGCTGAACGAGGTCCTCGGCATCCTCCTCGAGCTCGATGTCGCTGTCGCGCAGAACCCGGAAGGCACCCTGGCTGCGAATGTCGTAACCGGGAAAGA
>JALUTE010000486.1 GCA_027058255.1 Methyloligella sp.
ATTGGCGTCATCCACCTTGCTCACGCTCATCATGCTGCCGGCGCTCTACAAATGGTTTGCCGTGCGCCCGGAGGTGGCAAGGCCGGAGATGGACAAGCCCGTGGGCGAGGGCGCGACCCCGCCCACCGCGGCGGGCGGCACGGTGGCGGCGGGCGGCTGACGGAATGCCCGCCGCGGCGGAAGTCGGCAGCGGGCCGCGGCCCGCTGCCCATGGGAAGGGGGCTCGCGAGCCATGAAGATGATCATCGCATTCGTCAAACCGCACAAGCTGGCGGACGTCACCGTGGCGCTGCACGAGGTGGAAGGGCTTTCGGGGGCGACCATGAGCGACGTGCGCGGTTTCGGCCGCGGGCGCGCCAAGACGGCGCCGGACAAGGTCTATTACGACACGCTCGACTATGTTCCGCGCGTGCGCCTGGAGATCGCCTGCCCGGACGAGCTCGTCGAGGAGGTCCTTGCGGTGATCGAGGCCAACGCCCATACGGGGCTGAGAGGCGACGGCAAGATCTATGTGACGCCCATCGACGAGGCGGTGCGGATCAGCACCGGCGAGCGTGGCGAGGTTGCCGTCTGATCACATGCCTCGGCCAGAGCCCGGCGGCCTCGCCAACGCCGCTCCGGCCGAGCGGGGGCACGGGAGTAAGGGTTGCGGGCGAGGGGCATGGCGGACAGTCACGACCACGGGAACGTCAGGCGGACCTTCTGGGCGGCGCTGCTGACCGGCGGCTTCATGCTGGCCGAGATCGCGGGCGGCATTGTCTCCGGGTCGCTGGCGCTCATCGCCGATGCCGCGCACATGCTCACCGACTCCGTCTCCCTCACCTTCGCCTGGGTCGCCTTTCGCCTCGCCGAGCGCCCGCCCGACGATGAGCGCACCTATGGCTGGCACCGCTTCCAGATCGTGGTCGCCTTCGCCAATGGGCTCTCCCTCTTCTTCATCATCGGCTGGATCGTGTGGGAGGCCGTGCAGCGCCTCGCCGAGCCCGTTCCGATTCTCGGTGGCACCATGCTGCTGGTCGCCGCCGGCGGGCTCCTGGTGAACATTCTGGCTTTCGCGCTCCTCCATGGGGCCGACCGGGAGAATCTGAACATCCGCGGCGCGCTCCTGCACGTCATGGGCGATCTCCTCGGCTCCGTGGCGGCGCTGGCGGCTGCGGTGGTGATCTTGTGGAGCGGCTGGACACCCATCGACCCGCTGCTTTCCATGCTGGTTGCGGCCATTTTGCTGCGGGGGGCCTGGCGGCTGGTGCGCGAGTCCGGGCATATTCTGATGGAGGGCACGCCCGTGGGGCTCGACATCGCCACCATCAGGGCCGATCTCGAGCAGAACGTGCCGGGCCTCGAGGCCGTCCATCACATCCACGTCTGGTCGCTCACCCAGGAGAAGGTGCTGATCACGCTTCATGCCAAGGTGGCGGACCCGGCCCGCGCGGCCGATGTGAAAGGGGCCATCCGCCGGCGCCTTGGCGAGCTTTTCTCCATCGCCCACGCGACCATCGAGATCGAATAGGCGGAGATCGAATAGGCCGAGATCGGGTAGGCGGCGCTCGACCGGGTATCGGGCTCGCATGGGGCACCCGGCTGGCACGGGGCGCGCGCACCGGGCTCGATGCGCCTTTTCGAGCCCCGCGGCGGGGGCAAGGCGCCTAACCCTCTGACAGGGAACGTTATTTTCTCGAAGCGTTCACGCCTTGCGCTCGGGAGACAAATCACGAGACGGAAGAGGCGAGGGCGAGCAGGCTCGCGCCGGTGTCGTGGGCGATGCGCCCGCCAATGGCGATGGTCACGAGAGCGATGGAGAGCTGCAAGGCCGCGTTGAGCCCGGTCAGCGCCCGGGCGGTGAGGGTGATCGGCACCGCCACGACGGCGCTGAGAAGCGCCATGCCGACGATCGAGCCAAGGCCGAAGACCAGCACGTAGGCGAGTGCCTTCAATGGCGTGCCCCCGCTTGCCGAGGCCGCGAGCACGATGAGGGCGCCCGAGCCGGCAAGGCCATGCATCAGGCCAACCCCGAGGGTGCGCCAGGGTGGCCCCTCCCGGCGGGGATGGACGTGCTCGTGGGGATGGCGGGCATGGTCTTCGCCCCCATCATGGGCGCGCGGCTCGCCGGCGTGGCTGTGGGCATGGAGATGCACCGTGCCGTCGGCGTGGCGATGGACGTGGATATGCACCCGGTCGCGCCAGAGCCGATAGACGAGATGGCCCCCGAGGCCGATGAGCATGAGCCCGACGAGGAACTCGAACAGCGCCTCGAGCCTGGGGCCGATGGTGAGCCCGAGCACGAGGGCGGAGCCCGCGACCGCGAGCAGCATGAGCGTGTGGCCCACGCCC
>JALUTE010000487.1 GCA_027058255.1 Methyloligella sp.
GCGCCGACGGGGGCGGCGCGGACGCTCGCGCTCACCCGCCTCGCCGTCGCCCGCCTCGTCCTCGCCCTCGGAGACGATCTCCTTGCCGCTCTCCTGGTCCACCACCTTCATGGAGAGGCGCACCTTGCCCCGCTCGTCGATGCCGAGCAGCTTGACCCAGACCTCGTCGCCCTCGTTCACGACGTCGGTCACCTGGCGCACGCGGCGCGGGGCGAGCTGGGAGATGTGCACCAGGCCGTCCCGGGCGCCGAAGAAGTTCACGAAGGCGCCGAAATCCACGACCTTGACCACCTTGCCCCGATAGATGGCCCCGACCTCGGGCTCGGAGGTGATCTCCTTGATGCGCCGGATGGCCTCCTCGATGGCCTCGTGGCGCGCGGCGGCGACCTTGACGGTGCCGTCGTCGGAGATGTCCACCTTGGCGCCGGTCTCATCCACGATGGCGCGGATCACGGCGCCGCCGGGGCCAATGACCTCGCGGATCTTGTCCACGGGAACGGTGAGGGTCTCGATGCGCGGCGCGTATTCGCCGAGCTCGGCACGGGCGGCGCCAAGGGCCTTGGCCATCTCGCCCAGAATGTGCATGCGCCCGTCGCGTGCCTGGGCGAGCGCGGTCTTCATGATCTCCTCGGTGATGCCGGTGATCTTGATGTCCATCTGCAGGGAGGTGACGCCGCGCTCGGTGCCGGCAACCTTGAAGTCCATGTCGCCGAGATGGTCCTCATCGCCCAGAATGTCGGAGAGGACGGCGAACTTGTCGTCCTCCTTGATGAGGCCCATGGCGATGCCGGCCACGGGGCGCTTCAGGGGCACGCCGGCATCCATCATGGCGAGCGACGAGCCGCAGACCGTGGCCATGGACGAGGAGCCGTTGCTCTCGGTGATCTCGGAGACCACGCGGATGGTGTAGGGAAACTCCTCGGAGGAGGGGAGCAGCGGGTGAAGCGCGCGCCAGGCCAGCTTGCCATGGCCGATCTCGCGCCGGCCGGGCGAGATCATGCGCCGCACCTCGCCCACCGAATAGGGCGGGAAATTGTAGTGCAGCAGGAAGGACTCCTTGTAGGAGCCCTCGAGGGCGTCGATCCACTGCTCGTCCTCGCCCGTGCCGAGGGTCGCGACCACCAGCGCCTGGGTCTCGCCCCGGGTGAACAGCGCCGAGCCATGGGTGCGGGGCAGCACGCCCACCTCGCAGACGATGGGGCGAACGGTCTCCAGATCGCGCCCGTCGATGCGCTTGCCGGTCTCGATGATGGAGCCGCGCACGATCTCCTTCTCGAGGGCCTTGAACGCGCCGGAGACGAGGGCTGCCTCGGTGCCATTGTCGTCCTCGGGCACGAGCGCCTTCATCACCTTGTCGCGCACGGCGCCGACGGCCTCCTGGCGGCGAATCTTCTCGGCAATGCCATAGGCCGTGCGCAGCTCGTCGGCGGCGAGCTCACGCACCTTCTCGACATATTTCGCCTTGTCGGGGCCGTCCTCGAGATCCCAGGGCTCCTTGGCCGCCTTCTCCGCAAGGCGAATGATGGCGTCGATGACGGGCTGGAACGCGCGGTGGCCGAACATGACGGCGTCGAGCATCTGGTCCTCGGACAGCTCCTGGGCCTCCGATTCGACCATCAGCACGGCATCGCCCGTTCCCGCGACCACGAGGTCGAGGCGACTCTCGCTCATCTCGTCGATCATCGGGTTGAGCACGAACTCGTCCTCGATCAGGCCGACGCGCGCGGCTCCGATGGGACCCAGGAAGGGAATGCCCGACAGGGTGAGGGCGGCAGAGGCCGCGATCATGGCGACGATGTCGGGATCGTTCTCCATGTCGTGGCTGAGAACGGTCAGGATCACCTGGGTCTCGTTCTTGAAGCCGTCGGCGAACAGGGGGCGGATCGGGCGGTCGATGAGGCGCGAGGTCAGCACCTCCTTCTCGCTCGGCCGGCCCTCACGCTTGAAAAAGCCGCCTGGAATCTTGCCGGCGGCGAAGGTCTTCTCCTGATAGTTGACGGTGAGGGGGAAGAAGTCGATCCCCGGGCGTGCCTCGCTCTCCGCGGTGGCGGTGGCGAGCACGCTGGTCTCGCCATATTGGACCAGCACGGCTCCACCGGCCTGGCGGGCGATCCGGCCCGTTTCCAGCTTGAGCGGCCTGCCGCCCCATTCGATCTCTTCGGTCTGAATATTGAACATGTCGTGTTCTCTGTGTCTCTCGTTTTCCAGTTTGTGTCTCTGGGCCCGGGCGGAGTTGCTGCAGGCCTCGTGCGGCGCCCCTGCCGGCGCTTTCGTCTTTCGCCTCTCGCGTCTCGTCTCTCGCGTCTCGCCTCTCGCCTCGCCCCTCGCCC
>JALUTE010000488.1 GCA_027058255.1 Methyloligella sp.
CCCGCCTTGGCCAGCTCCTTGATCAGCCGGTCCTGGAGCGTCGCGAACATCCTTCTTGTTCCCGGTCCTCGCGGACATGTCTGTCCGCTCGTCCTTCGCCTCTTGCGCTCGCTACGTCCTCGAGCCTCGGGCGAGTAGGCCGGAATGTGACTGACGCCAAGCTGGCTCAAGGCCCGGCCAACCTGCGTCAGCCGGCTCTTGTCGACCGCCGCGCCGGCCTTGGGCGTATGGAAATAATGGCTGCCGCGGTCGGTATAAACGCTCGATGGCGAGCCTTTGGCCGTGAACACCTCAAGCAGCCCCTGGAAGCTCGATATCGTGCCCTCCTCATCCACCAGGAAGGCCGAGTAGATCGTGCTCGTCGCATCGTCCATGGTCACGATCAGATCGAGCGGGGCCTCGCCCTCGAGCCAGGCGTGGCGCGAGCCATCCTGATGCAGCATCATGCCCTCGCACGGCTTCCTCGGGCGCTTCCTGCGGTGCGCCCCGCGCCGCTTGGCGCGCTCCACCAGGCCAGCCGCGTGCAGCTGCGTCTTGGTCCAGGTGTAGCCCCACTTGAAATTGTGATGCTCGCGGAGCTGCTTGTGGACAAGAGGCGAGGAGGGGCGGACCCCCGACCGGGACGCTGAACAAGAGGCGCGGAGGGGCGGAGCCCCGACCGGGACTGAACAACAAGAGGCGAGGAGGGGCGGAGCCCCGACCGGGATCAAGAAATGCTTCACGTTCCAGCCATCGTACTCGCGCCGGTAAAGTTCGAGCATGCGCGCGCGCTCGCGCGCCGGAACGCGCCTATCCGACGGCCTGTCGAGCCGGCGGTCGCGAAGACCCTCGAGCCCCTCCTCGTCGAAACGCTTGCGCAGGCGCCGGAAGTGGCGCTCGGAGCACCCGAGCAGCTCCGCCGCATCCATCGCCGACAGCTCCCGCGCCTCCCAGCGGCTCAAAACGTCCCTGAACTTCTGCATCCTTCTGTCCTCAAGCCATCGTGTCCGGCTCATCTCCTGCCCCCCGCATTGCTCAGGGGACGGACTACCGGACAACTCGTGTGCTACCGAACCCGGACAGATCGTGTGTCAGTGACACGCCGAGCCGTGCCGATTGACAGGGACGGCGTTTTCCCGGATAAGAGCTGTCCGTGCGGGCCTATTGGGCCCGCATTTCATTGCATGCCTGCGATGGTCCGGGCGGGACGGCGTTGTCCCAAGTTTCGGACCGATCTGTCGGCGGGACCTGCCAGGGGTCCGGCAGAGGAGGGCATGCTGCATATTGACGCCTTCACCTTTGCGACCTGGAGAGAGACATGACCAAGCGCGTCCGCGCCAAGTACAAGATCGACCGCCGCCTGGGCGAGAACATCTGGGGCCGGCCCAAGAGCCCGGTGAACAAACGTGAATACGGTCCCGGCGAGCACGGCCAGCGCCGTCGCGGAAAGCTGTCGGACTATGGCACCCAGCTTCGCGCCAAGCAGAAGCTCAAGGGGCATTACGGCAACATCACCGAGAAGCAGTTCAAGGCCATCTATCGCGAGGCCGAGCGCCAGAAGGGCGACACCTCGGAGAATCTGATCGGCCTCCTGGAGCGCCGGCTCGATGCCATCGTCTATCGCGCCAAGTTCGTGCCGACGGTGTTCGCTGCGCGCCAGTTCGTCAATCACGGCCATGTGCTGGTGAACGGGCGGCGCGTCACCATTGCGAGCTACCGGTGCAAGGAAGGCGACGTGATCGAGCTTCGCGAGAAGTCCCGCGATCTCGCCATCGTCATCGAGGCGGCCCAGTCTCCCGAGCGCGACGTGCCCGACTATCTGGAGGTGGATCACAACAAGATGCGCGCGACCTTCGTGCGCACACCCGTGCTCGCAGACGTGCCGTACCCGGTGATGATGGAGCCCAATCTCGTCATCGAGTTCTATTCCCGCTGAGGCGCGCACAAGGCTCGCCTGGCTCACGAGGCCGCGCTCGCGCGTGGGGCGATGCGGCGGGCGGTGCAGGGGACGGGGCGGCGCGGCGCATCTCGCAGCGATCCGCGCCGCGCGGCAGTGTGTATGGCCATCGTCCCATCACGATTGGGCGGCAGAATCGGCTGGAGAGGCTCATGCGGTCTCGGCTCGCATCTCCCTGCGTCAAGCTCTGCCGGATCGATCCGGAAAGCGGGCTGTGCGAGGGGTGCGGGCGCACGCTTGGCGAGATCGCGGCCTGGACGCGCATGAGCGATGAGGAGCGCGACGCCGTCATGGTCGATCTGGCCGCCCGGCTGCGCGCATTGCAACCGCGACGCGGAGACGACGCCATGGCGGCACGCGAGGCGAAGACGAGATGAGCGCCTGGATCGCCCTTGCCCTGCTCGTGCTTGCGGGCCTTGCTCTCGTGCTGCGCCCGGACGCGGGCACCATCGCCGGGCTCGACGCGGCCGATTTCGCTACCCTGGCCGCGGGGCTGGCGCTGCTCGTGTTCATCGGCCTGCCGCTGCTCGGCTCCTATCGCGGCCGGCTTGGCCGGGCGCTCAGGGATTTCGTCATGTGGGCGCTCGTCGCGTTCGTGCTCGTGGCCGCCTACAGCTATCGGCACGACCTTCTGGCCGTGGTGCAGCGGGTCTCGGGCGAGCTCCTGCCGCCGGGCACGGAGCTGCCGGCCGCGACGGTCGGGCAGAGCGGGCGCGCCGTGCGCCTGCGCCGGCGCTCGGACGGGCATTTCATCGCCCGGGTCCATATCGACAACGCCACCATCGACATGATCGTCGACACCGGCGCGTCCACCGTCGTGCTGCGGCCGAGCGATGCGCGCCGCATCGGCATCGACACGCGCCGCCTCAGCTATACGGTGCCCGTCCAGACCGCGAACGGCACCTCCTTTGCCGCGCGGGTGCGGCTGCCGAGCGTCTTCATCGGCCCCGTGGGCGTGCGCCGGGTCGAGGCGCTGGTCGCCAAGCCTGGCGCATTGCACCAAAGCCTTCTGGGTATGAGTTTTTTAAGCCGCTTGCGTTCTTATGAGTTCTCCGGCGACTACCTGACGCTGCGGAGCTGATCGCGCCGAGGCGGGCGCGCCGCGGCGCATGTCGCATCCCCGGACGGGGCCCGAGGAGTGCAGGAGCGGAAGTGAGCATGAGTTTGTCTCCGGGCGTTCGCCATGCCATGCGGGAGGTGCTGATCTGGCTCGGGCTCTTCGCCGTCGGCCTTGCAGGGTTCTTCTATCTTGACGACTTGCTGGCGTATGCGCGCCGGGACGGGGCGGGCACGGCCTTCCAGCGGGTCGCCCCTGGCCGGGAGGGGCTGCAAGAGCGCGGCGCCGGTGCCGGCGGTTTCGCGCGCAAGGTGCGGCTCAAGGCCGGCCGCGGGGGGCATTTCTACACCACGGCCCATCTCAATGGCCGGCCGGTGGAGGTGATCGTCGATACGGGCGCCACGGGCATCCATCTGACGTGGAAGGATGCCCGGCGGATCGGCCTTGCCGTATCGGAACGGGATTTCAAATATCGCTCGCGCACGGCGAACGGCATTGCGCGCATCGCGCTCGTTCGCCTCGACCGCGTGCGGATCGGCGATATCGAGCTGCGCAACATGCGGGCAACGGTCGCCAGGCCCGGGCGGCTGTTCAAGACGCTGCTCGGCATGTCGTTTCTCGGCAGACTCGAGCGGGTGGACATTCGCGGCCGCGAGCTCGTGCTGGTGCAGTAGCGGGGGTGCGGCAGGCGCGCCCGCACCCGAATGACGGGGGAAAGAGTCCATGTTTCCAAAGCCCAGAGCCGATCTCAAACCCAACACGGCGGCGTTCGAGCGCCTGCCGCTGGTCAAGCCCACGGGCTTTCGCGAATATGATGCGCGCTGGCTCTTCCCCGAGGAGATCAACCTGATGGGGCTGCAGGCCATCGGCCTCGGCCTTGCCACCCTGTTCGCCCGCCGCGGCGTGCCCAGGCGCATCGTCGTCGGCCACGATTTCAGGTCCTACTCCGGCAGCGTCAAGGAGGCGCTGATCGCCGGCCTGCTCGCCGGCGGCACCGAGGTGTTCGACATTGGCCTCGCCCTCTCGCCCATGGCCTATTTCGCCCAGTTCGCCCTCGAGGTGGAGGGGGTCGCCATGGTGACCGCCAGCCATAACGACAATGGCTGGACCGGCATCAAGATGGGCCTCTCGCGCCCCCTCACCTTCGGCCCCGACGACATGAGCGAGCTCAAGGAGATCGTGCTCGAAGGCGACTTCGAGGCGGGCAGCAACGGCGCGGGGGCCCGCTATCACTTCGTGCCCGACATGGCGGAGCGCTACATGGCCGACCTCACGGACCGGCCGAGGCTCACCCGCCGGCTCAAGGTGGTGGCGGCCTGCGGCAATGGCACGGCGGGCGCCTTCGCGCCGCATGTGCTGGAGGCGGTGGGGTGCGAGGTGGTGCCCCTCGACTGCACCCTCGATCATTCCTTCCCCAACTACAACCCCAACCCCGAGGACATGAAGATGCTCGGCGCCCTGCAGGATGCGGTGCGCGAGAGCGGCGCCGATGTGGGCTTTGCCTTCGACGGCGATGGCGATCGCTGCGGTGTGGTGGACAATGAAGGCCATGCCATCTTCGCCGACAAGGTGGGGGTGATGCTGGCCCGCGACATCTCCGGCCAGCATGAGAACGCCCGCTTCGTGGTGGACGTGAAATCCACGGGCCTGTTCATGACCGACCCGGTGCTCCAGGCCAATGGCGCGCGCACGGACTACTGGAAGACCGGCCATTCCTACATCAAGCGCTACAGCCACGAGACCGGCGCGCTGGTGGGCTTCGAGAAATCGGGGCACTTCTTCTTCAGCCCACCGCTCGGGCGCGGCTATGACGACGGGCTGATCGCGGCGCTCGCCGTGTGCGACATGCTGGAGCGCAATCCGGACAAGACGCTCGCGGAGCTGGAGGCGGACCTGCCCAGGACCTGGCAGTCGCCCACCATGTCGCCCCATTGCGCCGACGAGGTGAAATATGACGTGGTGGAACGGGCGGTGGAGCACTTCCGCGCCATTGCCGAGAATGGCGGCGATCTCGCGGGCCAGAAGGTGCGCGACGTGCTGACCGTCAACGGCATCCGCATCGTGCTGGAGGACGGCACCTGGGGCCTGGTGCGCGCCTCCTCCAACAAGCCGGAGCTGGTGGTGGTGGTGGAGAGCCCCACCTCGGAGGCGAACATGCGCGCCATTTTCGCCGAGATCGACGGCTTTCTCGCCCGCCAATCCGAGGTCGGCGCCTACAATCAGAAAATCTGACGCCCGCGCGGCCCGTCAGACGGGGCGCACCTCGCGCACCTCGGGCACGAAATGGCGCAAGAGGTTCTCGATGCCCTGGCGCAGCGTGGCGGTCGCGCTCGGGCAGCCCGCGCAGGCGCCGCGCATATGCAGATAGACCACGCCTTCCTTGAAGCTGTGGAAGGTGATGTCGCCGCCATCCTGGGCGACCGCCGGGCGCACGCGCGTCTCCAGGAGGTCCTTGATCTTGTCCACCGTCTCCTGATCGGCCGGGTCGAAATCCTCCCTCGCCGCCGTCGCCTCGCCCTCGACGATGGGGGCGCCGGACATGTAGTGCTCCATGATCGCGCCGAGAATGGCCGGCTTCACATATTGCCAGTCCGTCTCGCCCTTGGTGACCGAGATGAAATCGGAGCCGAAAAAGACGCCCTCCACACCCTCGATCTCGAACAGGCGCGCAGCGAGCGGCGAATCACTCGCCGCCTGCGGATCGCGATAGTCGCGTGTGCCCGAACCGAGGACGGTCCTTCCGGGCAGGAATTTCAGCGTCGCCGGATTGGGCGTCGCTTCGGTCTGGATGAACATGGCAAGGCTCCTGGCGAATTCTGTGCTGCCGGCCGGTCCCGCCCGATGGGGCGCCGCCGTGCCGGTCATTTTGGAATCATTATAGGTTACGCCGCCGAGGCCGTCAAAAGCCCCATGGCTGGCCGAAAAGGCGGATGGCCCCGCATCCGGGGCCACGGACGTCTGCCCTCGAGGCCGGGCCGAGGGCGCGAGACCCCGCCTGCGCCTCCAGCTCAGGCCAGTGCCGCGATCTGATCGGTCGTCAGGGTGCCGGGAACGATATAGATCGGAATGGGGAAGGTGCCGGCATAGCTGCCAGCCGCGAGCGAGGAGACCAGGGGGCCGGGCCCAGCCTTGGGGTCGGCGGCAGCGCCCAGAACCAGCACGGCAACGTCCTCGTCCTGCTCGATATAGCGCACGATCTCCTCGGCCTTGTTGCCCTCGCGGACCACTGCCTCGGTCTTGAGATCCTCGAAGCCCATATTCTTGAGCTTCATGCGAAAGAGGCGGAACACGGCCTGAGCCCGGTTGCGCTCTTCCTCGTTCTGGATCTCGCGAACGCCGAGCCAATGCTGAAAGTCGCCCGGCTCGATCACGTAGAACAGGACCAGGCTGCCTCCCGTGCGGCTGGCCACGCGGGCCGCGAAATACAGGGCGACCTCGCATTCCGGGGTGTCGTCGACCACCACCATGAACTTGCGGGTGTGCCCCTCTTCGAAAACCTTGCGTTTCACTATTTCGGCCATGTTCGCATGCTGCCATCTGTCTGCATTGGAAACAAGGAGAGCCTCCCACCGCCTCGCGTCCGCCAACCCCAACGGGCCGCAAGCCGATGCGGCATCCCCGCTCACTCGACAACGAAACCTACGATGTCCTTGACGGTTCGCATATTGGGGTCGGCGATTTGCCGCGCCCGCGCCGCGCCGCGGCAGAGAATCCGATCAATCTCGGCGGGATCACTCATCAGGCGCTGCATCTCGGCGCCGATGGGACCGATCTCGGCGATCGCAAGCGCGATGAGCTCCTTCTTGAAGTCGGAGAACTGGGAGCCGCCATGGGTGGCGAGCACATCCTCGGGGCTCGTGCCCGAGAGGGCCGCGAAAATGCCCACCAGATTCTCGGCCTCGGGCCGGCCCTCGAGGCCCGCGGGCTCGCTCGGCAGCGGATCGGGGTCGGTGCGCGCCTTGCGAATCTTCTTGGCGATGGCGTCGGCGTCGTCCGTCATGTTGATGCGCGCGAGATCCGAGGGATCGGACTTGGACATTTTCTTCGTGCCATCACGCAGCGACATCACCCGCGTGGCCGGCCCGGCGATCAGGGGCTCGGGCAGGGGAAAGAAGCCCCCCTCGAAGCCGGCCCGCGCGCAGCTTTCGGCGAAATCCGTGTTGAACTTCTGCGCAATGTCCCGTGCGAGCTCCAGATGCTGCTTCTGGTCCTCGCCCACCGGCACGTGGGTCGCCCTGTAGAGCAGAATGTCGGCGGCCATCAGATTGGGATAGGCGTAGAGGCCGACAGAGGCGTTCTCGCGCGATTTTCCGGCCTTCTCCTTGAACTGGGTCATGCGATTGAGCCAGCCGAGCCGGGCGACGCAGCTGAAGATCCACGCAAGCTCGGCATGGCCCGAGACCTGGCTCTGATTGAAGACGATCTGCTTGTCGGGATCGATGCCGGCTGCGATGAAGGCCGCCGTCACCTCGCGCGTGTTGCGGGTCAGCGCCTCGGGATCCTGCCAGACGGTGATGGCGTGCATGTCCACGACGCAATAGATGCATTCGTGGCTTTCCTGCAACTCGACGAAGCGCTTGATGGCTCCGAGATAGTTGCCGAGATGCAGATTGCCCGTCGGCTGCACGCCGGAAAAGACGCGCTCGCGGATGGGACGGGCCTTGCCGGCGGCGCCGCCGCCTCGGGGCTTGCGCGCCTTGCGTGGCGCGGCCGCCTTGCGGGGCTTGCCCCCGTGTTCTTGTTTGCTTTTCCCCGTCATGTCCGCCCGTCATGTCCCCGTGGCCCCTTGGCGATGCCACCGGCGGTTTATGGCGTGAGAGGGCGCGCCGTGCAAGGCCCGTCTCGCCCCTCGGGAAGCCCCCTGGGGATGGCGGCCCGTGCGCCCACGGAGCCGTCAGGCGGCAGGGCCGTCCCGGTCCTGCTCGGGCGCATCCTTGCCGGCCCGTCCCCTGAGAAGGCTCGGAAGATCGGCCGCACCCGTCAGTTGTATTGCGGCCGCGAATGCCATGAGGCCCACGCTCACCAGCCCGGCGAGGGCCGCAGCCTGAATGGCAAGCCCCTGCCCGCCCGAGAAATAGGGCGCGAGGCCGCGCTCGGCCAGCCAGACGATGGCGCCCATGATCAGGCTCGAGGCGAGGATCAACGGCAGCGCACGCCGCGCTTGCGGGTCGATTGCGAAATGGCCGCGCCGCGCCAGGGTCGCCCAGAGAAGACCCGCATTGGTCCAGCCCGCAAGCGTCGTGGCGATGGCGATGCCCACATGCGGCATCATGCCAGCGGCCTTGAGCGCGAAGAAAAGAGCGAGCGAGCCGACGACGTTCACCGCCATGGAGATGGCCGCGAAGACCATGGGCGTGCGCGTGTCCTCGCGGGCGAAGAAAGCGGGCGAGAACACCTTGATGAGCACGAAGGCGGGAAGGCCCAGCGCGAAGGCGGCCAGCGCTGCGGAGGTTGCGGCCGTGTCGGCCCCGGTGAAAATCCCGCGCTCGAACAGAACGCGAATGATGGGCTCGGGCATGACGAGCAGCGCCACGCTTGCCGGAAGGGTGAGCAGAAGGGCGATCTCCAGCGAGCGGTTCTGGCTCCGCGTCACGGCCTCGTGCCGTCCGGCCCGGAGCGCGCGGGAGATATCCGGCAGGAGGACCACGCCGATCGCGATGCCCACGATACCGAGGGGAAGCTGGTAGATGCGATCGGCATAGTAGAGATAGGACACGGCTCCATCCTGGAGCGAGGCGATGACGGTGCCGATGAGGATGTTCACCTGGGTGATGCCGCCGGCGATGGCGCCGGGAACGCCGAGGCGGAGCAGGCGGCGCACGGCCGGCGTCAGGCGCGGGCGGCGCAGGGCGAGCGCCATGCCGGCGCGCCGCGCGGCCAAGAGGAGGATGGCGAGCTGCAGCACGCCCGCCCCCGCCACGCCCCAGGCGAGCAGCATGCCGGCCTCAGGCGTGTTGCCGAGCCCGAGCCACGCCGCCAGGGCCATCATCGCGATCAGCACCACGTTGAGAAGGATCGGCGCCGCCGCCGCCACGGCGAATATGTGCAGCGCATTGAGCACGCCCGAGGCCAGCGCCACCAGCGACATGCACAACAGATAGGGAAAGGCGATGCGGGTGAGCAGAACGGCGAGATCGTATTTCTCGGGCGTGTCCGCGAAACCGGGCGCGATGAGGACGAGCGCCCAGGGCATGGCAATCTCGGCCAGTGCCGTGAGGATGAGGAGCGCGAACAGCAGGACCGCCAGCGCCTCCTCGGCGAAACGCCGGGCCGCGCCCGGCCCGTCCCCCTCCAGGGCCTTGGCGAAGAGCGGCACGAAGGCGGCATTGAAGGCACCCTCGGCGAAGAGGCGTCGAAAGAGGTTCGGAAAGCGGAAGGCGACGAAGAACGCATCGGCCACGGCGCCCGTGCCCAGCACGGCGGCGATGAGGATGTCGCGGACGAAGCCGAGCACGCGGCTGATCATCGTCATGCCGCCAACGGTGGCGAAGGCGCGGTAGAGCTTCATGAGAGGCGGGGTAGCCGACGAGGCGGCCGAGCGCAAGCGGAACGGGCGGGCGTGGGACCGGGCGGGCGCGAGGTGGAAACCGTCAAAGGATTTTCTGAAGAATGGCAAGCGCACCGGTGGCCACGAAGATCATGCCGCCGAGCCAGATGACGAGGTCCTTGCGCACGGCCTCGATATGGGCGATCAGCCGCTCCTCCATGGCCTGCATGTCCTTGCGGATGCCGGCTTCCATGGCCTGCATGTCCTTGCGGATGCCGGTCTCCATGGCCTGCATGTCCTTACGGATGCCGGCCTCCATGGCCTGCATGTCCTTGCGGATGCTGGCCTCCATGACCCCGATGTCCTTGCGGATACCCGCCTCGATGGCCCGCATGTCCTTGCGGATGCCGGCTTCCGTGGTCTCCATGTCGCCCCGGATGCCGGCCTCCATGGCCTGCATGTCCTTGCGGATGCCGGTCTCCAAGGCCTGCATGTCCTTGCGGATGCCGGCCTCCAGGGTCTCCATGTCGCCCCGGATGCCCGCCCCCATGGCCTGCATGTCCTTGCGCAAGGCCTCGATCGCGGCCTCGAGACGGTCGAACCGGCTGTCATAGCCGGCCAGGGCCGATGCCGCGGCCCGAGCCTTCTCCTCGGATGCGCCGGCCTCCCTGAGGGCGTCATAGAGCTCGCTGATCATCACCGTCATGGGCGCACCCTAGCAATACTGCGACAGAAATGCCAGACGGCGGCCAGTATTGGCACAGACGAGCCGGCCTGCACGCTGACAGTCCCGCGGGTGCGCGGCCACGCAGACGCCGGGCCGCGGCGCACAAAATGTCGCAGCGCCAATTTGATCTAGATCAATTTCCGCGCCCGCCCCGGGCGAGCACTGTGGCTCTCATGTGGCCCGTGTCGCGCGCCTCCCCAGGCACGTGCCGGGCCATGGGGCAGGTCCCGGACGCCCTCTGACCACCTTGCGGACACAGCAGGGCACCAGAGCGTGGCATGCGCACATGTCGTCGTCCGGGTCCGTGACGAGGAACACCCAGGGGGACGAGGAATGGCGAGCCAATCGCAAGCAGAACACCATCACGACCATCCGCGCGGCATCAAGCGCTGGCTCTTCTCCACCAATCACAAGGACATCGGGACGCTCTACCTGATCTTCGCCATGGTTGGCGGCGTGGTGGGCGGCGTGATGTCCATGGGGATCCGCATGGAGCTGCAAGAGCCGGGCATGCAGATCTTCTCCAACGCGCACATGTTCAACGTGTTCACCACCGGGCACGGGCTCATCATGGTGTTCTTCATGATCATGCCCTCGCTGTTCGGCGGCTTCGGCAACTGGTTCGTGCCCCTGATGATCGGCGCGCCGGACATGGCCTTCCCGCGCCTCAACAACATCTCCTTCTGGCTCTTGCCGGCGGCGCTCTCCCTGCTCGTGATCTCGCTCTTCGTGGAAGGGCCTCCGGGCAATGTGGGCGCCGGGATCGGCTGGACCGCCTATGCGCCGCTCTCCACGTCGGGCCATCCGGGGCCGGCGGTGGATTATGCGATCCTGTCGCTGCATCTGGCGGGCGCCTCGTCGATCCTCTCCTCGATCAACTTCATCACGACGATCTTCAACATGCGCGCGCCGGGCATGACCATGCACAAGATGCCGCTTTTCGTGTGGTCGATCCTGGTGACCGCCTTCCTGCTGCTGCTGGCGCTCCCGGTTCTCGCCGGGGCCATCACCATGCTGCTCACCGACCGCAATTTCGGCACCACCTTCTTCGATGCGGCTGGCGGCGGTGATCCGGTGCTCTTCCAGCACCTCTTCTGGTTCTTTGGTCATCCGGAGGTCTACATCATCATCCTGCCGGGCTTCGGCCTCGTCTCTCAGGTGATCGCGACATTCTCGAAGAAGCCGGTCTTCGGCTATCTCGGCATGGCCTATGCCATGGTGGCGATCGGCGCGGTGGGCTTCGTGGTGTGGGCGCATCACATGTACACGGCCGGCCTCTCGGTGAACGCCCAAGCCTATTTCGTGGCCGCGACCATGGTGATCGCCGTGCCGACGGGGGTGAAGATCTTCTCCTGGATCGCCACCATGTGGGGCGGCTCGATCCGCTTCACCACGCCCATGCTGTTCGCCATCGGCTTCATCTTCCTGTTCACGGTGGGCGGCGTGACCGGCGTCGTGCTCTCCAATGCCGGCATCGACCGGGCGCTGCACGACACCTATTACGTGGTGGCGCATTTCCACTACACCATGTCGATCGGTGCGCTGTTCACCCTGTTCGCCGGCTGGTACTACTGGTTCCCGAAGATGAGCGGCTACATGTATTCCGAGACCATCGGGAAGCTGCATTTCTGGACCGCCTTCATCGGCGTGAACCTGATCTTCTTCCCGCAGCACTTCCTGGGCCTCGCCGGCATGCCGCGCCGCTATGCGGACTATCCGGACGCCTTCGCGGGATGGAACTTCATCTCCTCCATGGGCGCCTATCTGACGGCGGCCTCGACGCTGCTGTTCTTCGCCGGCGTGGCGCTCGCCTTCATGCGCAAGCAGAAGGTGGGCGAGAACCCGTGGGGCGAGGGTGCAACGACGCTGGAGTGGACGCTCTCCTCGCCGCCGCCCTTCCACGCCTATGAGACGCTGCCCCGCATCCGCTGAACGCGAGGCAAAGGCACCGAACCGAGGCCCTGCGGCGTCGATAGGCGCGATGCCGCAGGGCCTTTTCCTTATCTTGGGGCGTGCATCACGGCCCGCGCCGGCGTTTTCCGGACTTGCCCTTGGCCTTGAGGGTTCGCGTGCCGGGGCGCCCGCCCGTGGAGCGGGGACGCATGGCCTTGGACCTTCCGGGCGATCGGGGCGATCCGGGCGAGGCTGCATGGCCGGCGACGGCCTCCTCGAGGGCGCCCTGGCGGGCGAGCGGATCGTCCGCGAGCAGGAGCTCGGTTTCGCGCAGACGCTTGATCTCGTCTCGCAGGCGCGCCGCCTCCTCGAACTCCAGATCGGCGGCCGCCGCCTTCATGCGCGCCTCCATGTCCTGGAGCACCGCCTCGAGATCGTGCCCGAGGAGCGCCGCGCCGCCCGCCTCGGCAAAGCCCGGCCCGGCATCCACGCTCACGCGATCGCGCTCCCACACGCTCTCCAGAATGTCGCCCACCGCCTTCTTGACGCTCTCCGGCGTGATGCCATGGGCCTCGTTCCAGGCCATCTGCTTCTTGCGCCGACGCTCGGTCTCGGCGATGGCCCGCTCCATGGAGCCCGTCATCCGGTCCGCATAGAGGATGACGCGCCCTTCCACATTGCGCGCCGCCCGGCCGATGGTCTGGATGAGGGAGGTCTCAGAGCGCAGGAATCCCTCCTTGTCGGCATCGAGAATCGCCACCAGCGCGCATTCGGGAATGTCCAGCCCCTCGCGCAGAAGATTGATGCCGATCAGCACGTCGAAGGCGCCGAGTCTGAGGTCGCGCATGATCTCGATGCGCTCGAGGGTGTCGATGTCCGAATGCATGTAGCGCACCCGGATGCCCTGCTCGTGGCAGTATTCGGTGAGGTCCTCCGCCATGCGCTTGGTGAGCACCGTGGCGAGCACCCGGTAGCCCCTGGCCGTCACCTGCCGGCACTCGTCGAGGAAATCGTCCACCTGGCTCGCCGCCGGGCGCACGAGCACCTCCGGGTCCGTGAGGCCCGTGGGGCGGATCACCTGCTCGGTGAACACGCCGCCCGTCTGCTCCAGCTCCCAGGGCCCCGGCGTGGCGGATACGAAGATCGACTGCGGCCGCATGGCCTCCCATTCCTCGAAGCGCAGTGGCCGATTGTCCATGCAGGAGGGCAGGCGGAAGCCGTGCCGGGCCAGCGTCGCCTTGCGCCGATAATCGCCCCGGAACATGGCGCCCAATTGCGGCACGGTCACATGGCTCTCATCCACGAAGAGCAGCGCATTCTCCGGCAGATACTCGAACAGCGTCGGCGGCGGCTCGCCCGGATTGCGGCCGGTCAGATAGCGGGAATAGTTCTCGATCCCGGCGCAGGAGCCGGTGGCCTCCATCATCTCGATGTCGAACAGGGTGCGCTGCTCCAGCCGCTGCGCCTCGAGCAGCTTGCCCGCGGCCTCCAGCTCGGCGAGCCGGGCCTTGAGCTCCGCCTTGATGCCCTTGATGGCCTGGCGCAGGGTCGGTTTCGGCGTGACATAATGGGAGTTCGCATAGATGCGCACGAAGCCGAGATCGCCGGTCCTCTGGCCCGTCAGGGGATCGAACTCGGTGAGCGCCTCCACCTCGTCGCCGAAAAGGGAGATGCGCCAGGCCCGGTCCTCCAGATGGGCGGGCCAGAGCTCCACCGTATCGCCGCGCACCCGGAAGGCGCCGCGCTGGAAGGCAGCGTCGTTGCGCTTGTAGTGCAGCGCCACCAGCTCCTTCAAGAGCCGGTCCCGCGCGATGACATCGCCCACGCTGACCGTCAGCGTCATAGCCATGTAGGTCTCGACCGCGCCGATGCCATAGATGCAGGAGACCGAGGCGACGATGATGACATCGTCGCGCTCCAGAAGCGCCCGGGTGGCCGCGTGGCGCATCCGGTCGATCTGCTCGTTGATGGAGGCCTCCTTCTCGATATAGGTGTCCGTGCGCGGCACATAGGCCTCGGGCTGATAATAGTCGTAGTAGGAGACGAAATACTCCACCGCATTGTCGGGGAAGAAGCCCTTGAACTCGCCATAGAGCTGGGCGGCCAGCGTCTTGTTGGGCGCGAGGATGAGGGCCGGGCGCTGGGTCGCCTCGATCACCTGGGCCATGGTGAAGGTCTTGCCCGAGCCCGTGACCCCGAGGAGGACCTGGTCGCGCTCGCCTTCGCGGATGCCGGCGACGAGCTCGGCGATGGCCTCGGGCTGATCGCCGGCGGGCTCGAAGTCCGAGACGATGCGGAACCGCCGCCCGCCCTCGGTCTTCTCGGGCCGCGGCGTGCGGTCGGGGCAGAAGATCTCCGGCGCCTCGAGGCCCGAGACCAGTGGATGGCCCGCCAGCAGAGGCTGCGGTGCCTCCGAGAAGCCATGTGCAGCGGCGCCGGCCTTCGCGCCACCCGCGGGGCTGCGCGTGCGGCCGGCGCGGGCCGAGGATGTGCGAGTCCGTGCCATGGCGCGAACTATGCCCCCGCCCCCCGTCCACCGCAAGGCAAGACCGACCGCCGTGAGGGGACTTCCCTATATCCGCGAATCGCTGTCCAATCTCCCGATGCGGTGTGAGAAGAGCGAACCGGAGATTGGCCCCACCTTCGCCCATGAGCGGGCGGTCATGGCGCGCTTGGGCGGCGGGCTTGTCGCGGGGGTGGACGAGGCAGGGCGCGGCCCCTGGGCGGGGCCGGTGATCGCGGCGGCGGTGGTGCTCGACCCGGCGCGCATTCCCGCCGGACTCGATGATTCGAAGGCGCTGACGCCGGCGCGCCGTGCGGCCCTGTTCGATGCCATCATGGGGGAAGCCCTCGCCATTGGCATGGGCCGGGCGAGTGCCAAGGAGATCGACCGGATCAACATTCTGCAGGCGAGCCTTGCCGCCATGGCCCGGGCGGTCGCGGCGCTTAAGCCCGCGCCCGCCTTCGCCCTCATCGATGGCAATCGCATGCCGAGGCTCGCCTGCCCTGGCGAGGCCATCGTCAAGGGCGATGGGCGCTGCCTCTCCATCGCCGCCGCCTCCATCGTCGCCAAGGTGACCCGCGACCGGCTGATGGCCGAGCTCGACTCGCGCCATCCCGGCTATGGCTGGGCGCGCAACAAGGGCTATGGCACCCGCGAGCATGCCGCGGCCCTCGCCCGGCTCGGCCCCACCCCCGAGCACCGCCGCTCCTTCCGGCCCGTGGCGGCCTCCTGCCCGCCCGCGCCCGCACAGGCGTCCGACCAGGCATCCGCCCGCTGAGCGCGCCATTGCCACTCGCGCGCGCCTCTCGTTCTGCCTTGGTGGCCGCTTGCGCCGTCGCCCACCGTTCACGCTCTTGAAATCACTGCGGCGCAATATAATTGCTGCAGTGCACAATTCATGATAAGGTTGTGTTTGCGATCCCCTTCCCGCACGCGCCAGGAGTGCCCGACCCATGTTCGACTTCGACGCCCAGAGCCACTTGATGCAGTCCCTCGGCACGCTCGCCGCCGTGGGGCTTGCCGGAGCGACGCTCATGGCGACCCGCACTGCGACCGAGGTGATGAAGGCCGTCAACGGCGCGGCCCGCACACCCGAAGCCGATGCCAAGGCCGAGCCTTCTACTCGCGAGCGCCAGGCCCTGCCGGCCGTTCCGGCCCGCTCCCGCGCGCCAGAGCGCCCCCGAAGCTGGTATCGCAGCCGCGCGCAGCGGGCCTGGGATGCCTTTTTCGATCCCTTCGGCGTGTTCACGGGCCCGCGCGCCGGCGCGCCAAGCGCATGGACGCCTGCCGCGCCGTTCTGGACGGGGCGGACCCTATCGCCGCCGCCCCTCTCCGGCGCCTGGCCCGCATTCTCCTGGCCCGCATTCTGGGGGACCGCGGACACACGGGCCGCGGACGGCACGGGTCCGGGCCATGCGCTCGATGGCGGCGCACTCGCCCGCCTGATGAGCGCTCAGAGCGAGACGCCCCACGCCTTCGCCTCGTGGCATCCGCCGGTCTCGCTGCCCTTCACCGGCGGCAAGGCCCTGCCCGGCCTGCTCACCGTCGCGGTCACCATTCCGCCCGCCCTGCACGCCCTGCTGGGCGCCTGGCCCGGCTGGACGCTCCTCGCCTGACGCATCCTGCCGCAACAACGCGCATCGACGTTTGGCAGTAGGACCCGGCACTGAGGTCTTGATCGGCACGGCCCCTCGCCACCCGAAGACGCTCCGGTCGATGCGCGTTCGCCCAAACAAAACGCATCGACGTTTGGCAGTAGGACCCGGCACTGAGGTCTTGATCGGCACGGCCCCTCGCCACCCGAAGGCGCTCCGGTCGATGCGCGTTCGCCAACAAAGCGCATCGACGTTTGGCCGAACGAGCATGCACCTAATGTACGGATGCAAACATAAGATACACGTCATTGCCGCGCGTGACGCGGCAATCCAGGGCGGCAAGCTCCGAGTTTGTTGCCCTGGATCACCCGGTCACGCCGGGTGATGAGGGGGAGTAGGCGCAAGTTTCGTTTGCGTTTCTGCACTGCTCTGCGCCGGCACGGCCCCGCGCCACCCATTGGCGCTCCGGTCGATGCGCGTTCGCTCAAACCAACCCCATCCCGGCAGTGTGCGCAGCCAGCGCGAAGCAGGACGCCCTGCCCGGGAAACAAACCGGGGGAAATTGCCGCCCCCTGCCATCCGCGCCTTGCCCCACGCGCGCAAGCGCCTATAGTGCGCCGGGTTTCCACGCGCCATGCGCACAACCAGCCGAAAAGATCATGCCGAAGAGAGACGACATCCGAAAAGTCGTCCTCGCCTATTCGGGCGGGCTCGACACCTCCATCATCCTGAAATGGCTCCAGACCACCTATGGCTGCGAGGTCGTGACCTTCACGGCCGATCTCGGTCAGGGCGAGGAGCTGGAACCCGCCCGCCGGAAAGCGGAGATGATGGGCATCAGGGAGATTTATGTCGAGGACCTGCGCGAGGAGTTCGTGCGGGACTTCGTCTTTCCCATGTTCCGTGCCAACGCCCTCTATGAGGGACTTTATCTCCTCGGCACATCCATCGCCCGCCCGCTCATCGCCAAGCGGCAGATCGAGATCGCCCGTGAGACCGGCGCCGATGCGGTCGCCCATGGCGCCACCGGCAAGGGCAACGACCAGGTGCGCTTCGAGCTCGGCTATTATGCGCTGGCCCCGGACATCACGGTGATCTCGCCCTGGCGGGAATGGGATTTCGAGAGCCGCGAGGACCTCATCGCCTTTGCCGAGAGCCATCAGATCCCGATTCCGAAGGACAAGCGCGGCGAGGCGCCCTTCTCGTGCGACGCCAACCTGCTGCACACCTCCTCCGAGGGCAAGCTGCTGGAGGACCCGAATGTGGAGGCGCCCGACTATGTCTATCAGCGCACGGTGGCGCCGGAGGAAGCGCCGGACCGGCCGACCATCGTCGAGATCGATTTCGAGAAGGGCGATGCGGTCGCCATAGACGGCGAGCGGCTCTCACCCGCCAGCCTGCTCGCGCGGCTGAACGATCTCGGCCGCGAGAACGGCATCGGCCGGCTCGATCTCGTCGAGAACCGCTTCGTTGGCATGAAATCGCGGGGCATCTACGAGACGCCGGGCGGGACCATCCTGCTGGCTGCCCATCGCGGCATCGAGCAGATCACCCTCGATGGGGGCGCGGCGCACTTGAAGGACGAGCTGATGCCGCGCTATGCGGAGCTGATCTATAACGGCTTCTGGTTCTCGCCGGAGCGCGAGATGCTCCAGGCGCTGATCGACAAGAGCCAGGAGATGGTCTCCGGCACGGTGCGGCTCAAGCTCTACAAGGGCATGGCGAGCGTCATCGGGCGCAGCTCGCCCAACTCGCTCTATTCGGAGGACCTGGTGACCTTCGAGGCGGGCTCGGGCTACGACCAGGCGGACGCGGCGGGCTTCATCCGCCTCAATGCCCTGCGCTTGCGCCTGCTTGCCAGCCGCCGCCAGAAGATGGGCGGATGAGCGCAGGCGGCCCCAGCCCCAGGGCCCCCGCAATGCGGGATCGATCGACAGAACCGAGCAACGACAGGACCATGCCGCCACACGCGCCCACCATACGCCCCGTGGCCCCGTCCGACGTGTTCTCGCTGGCCAAGGTCTACGAGGAGACGGCGCGGGCCGCCTATCAGGGCATCATTCCGCATGACAATCTGGAGGCGATGATCGCCCGGCGCACCCCGGGCTGGTGGCGGCGCACCCTCGGCAAGGGGTCCCAGACCCTGGTGCTGGAAGTGGATGGGCGGATTGCGGGCTATGTCACCTTCGGGCCGAGCCGCTATGGCGAGGGAGAGGCAGGCAGCGCCGCCCCCTCGGGCGAGATCTACGAGATTCAGGTCCTGCCGACCCATCAGGGGCTTGGCTTCGGGGCGCGCCTGTTCGAGGCCGCCCGCTCGGCGCTCGCCGAGGAGGGGCACGAGGATGTCATGGCCTGGGCGATCGCGGACAACGAGCAGGCGGTTGCCTTTTTCGCCCATATGGGCGGGCAGGTCTTTGCCGAGACCCGGATCCTCTACCGGACCAAGACATTGCGGCGGGTGGCCTTCGCCTTCCGCCCGGGGGTCGAAAGGCCCGTGCGCAGGGCGTGACCGCCCGTCGCGCCCGCCCGGGCAATGGCGCAGGATGGCCGCGCCCCTTTTGGCGCCGATGAAAGGCCCGGCGATCGCCGGGCGCAAGAGAGAGACCCATGGATATCAGGAACATCGCCATCATCGCCCATGTCGATCATGGCAAGACCACGCTCATCGACGTGCTGCTGCGCGAGTCGGGCGCCTTTCGCGACAATCAGCGCGTGGCCGAGCGGGCCATGGACAGCAACGATCTGGAGCGCGAGCGGGGCATCACCATTCTCGCCAAATGCACGTCGCTCGTCTGGAAGGGCGTGCGGATCAACATCGTCGACACGCCCGGCCACGCCGATTTCGGCGGCGAGGTGGAGCGCATTCTCGACATGGTGGATGGCGCCATCGTCCTGGTGGATGCCGCGGAAGGGCCCATGCCGCAGACCAAGTTCGTCGTCTCCAAGGCGCTCGCGGCGGGGCTCTGCCCGATCGTCGCCGTGAACAAGATCGACAAGCCGGACGAGCGCCATGCGGCGGTCGTCGATGCCGTGTTCGACCTGTTCGCGGCGCTCGATGCCGATGAGCACCAGCTCGACTTCCCAATCCTCTACGGCTCGGCCAAGGACGGCTGGATGGCATCCGCGCCGGAGGGCCCGAAAGCGGGCATGGCGCCGCTTCTCGACCTGGTCCTGGAGCATGTCCCGCCGCCGCGGACAGAGCAGGGCCCCTTCCGCATGCTCGCCACCACGCTCGAGGCCGACCCCTATCTCGGCCGCCTGCTGACGGGGCGCATCCTGTCCGGCACCGTCGCGGCCAACGATCCGCTCAAGGCCCTCTCGCGCGACGGGGCGGTGATCGAGCAGGGGCGTGCCACGCGCATCATCGCCTTTCGCGGCCTCGAGCGCCAGCCGATCGAGGAGGGCCGCGCGGGCGACATCGTCGCCATTGCCGGGCTCTCGAAAGCCTCGGTCGCCGACACGCTCTGCGCCCCGGATGTGAGCCAGCCACTGGCCGCCCGGCCCATCGACCCGCCGACCCTCTCCATGACCTTCCGCATCAATGACGGCCCCTTCGCCGGCCAGGAGGGCGACAAGGTGCAGAGCCGGGTCATCCGCGAGCGCCTCCTGCGCGAGGCGGAGGGCAATGTGGCGCTCCGGGTCGAGGAGACGGCGGATCGCGACGCCCTCGAGGTGTTCGGGCGCGGCGAGTTGCAGCTCGCCATCCTGATCGAGACCATGCGGCGGGAAGGCTTCGAGCTCACCGTCTCGCGCCCGCGGGTCGTCTATCGCACCGATCCCGAGACCGGCAAACGGCTGGAGCCCATCGAGGAG
>JALUTE010000489.1 GCA_027058255.1 Methyloligella sp.
ACATATATAAGGTCGAGCGGACCCAGCGCGGCCCGCAGATCTTCCTCTCGCGCACCCGGCCCGAGTTCATGGCCAAGCTGTTCGCGCAGGAGGTGCCGGAGATCTATGACGGCATCGTCGAGATCAAGTCGGTGGCGCGCGACCCCGGCAGCCGTGCCAAGATCGCGGTCATCTCCCGCGACAGCTCCATCGACCCGGTCGGCGCCTGTGTCGGCATGCGCGGCCAGCGCGTGCAGGCGGTGGTGAACGAGCTGCAGGGCGAGAAGATCGACATCATCCAGTGGTCGGAGGACCCGGCGAGCTTCATCGTCAATGCGCTCGCACCGGCCGAGGTGGTCAAGGTCGTGCTCGACGAGGAGGCCGAGCGCATCGAGGTGGTGGTGCCGGACGATCAGCTCTCGCTCGCCATCGGCCGGCGGGGCCAGAATGTGCGCCTCGCCTCTCAGCTCACGGGCTGGGAGATCGACATTCTGACCGAGGCCCAGGAGTCCGAGCGGCGGCAGAAGGAGTTTGCCGAGCGCACGCAGATGTTCATGGACACCCTCGACGTGGACGAGGTGATCGCCCAGCTTCTCGTCTCGGAAGGCTTTGGCTCGGTCGAGGAGGTGGCCTATGTGGACCCGTCCGAGGTCGTGGCCATCGAGGGTTTCGACGAGGACATGGCCGACGAGATCCAGACCCGGGCCCGGGACTATCTCGCACGCCTCGAGGAGGAGCGGGACGCGCGGCGCAAGGAGCTCGGCGTGAAGGACGAGCTCGCCCAGGTGCCCGGCGTCACCACGGCCATGCTGGTGGCCTTCGGCGAGAACGACATCCGCACCATCGAGGATCTGGCGGGCTGCGCCAGCGACGACCTGATGGGCTGGTACGAGAAATCGGACGGCGAAACGCAGCGCCATGCCGGCATTCTCGATGGCTTCGACATCAGCCGCGAGGAGGCCGAGGACATGATCATGACGGCCCGCGTGATGGCGGGCTGGGTCGCGGTCGAGGACATCACGAACGCTGGCGAGAGCGAGAGCGAAAGCCAGACCGACGAGGCCGAAGGCGGCGAAGCACGGGGCGAGGAGGCCGAGAGCCCACAGGCCGAGCAGACGGGTGCGGCGGCCGAGGCTGGCGAGGCAGAAGCTGCGAGCGCGAAGGCCGATGGCGAAGACGAAAGCAAAGGCGCAACACCGCAAGAGGGTGCCGCGGGATGAACGCCCGCGCGAGCCGGTGCGCCGGTGCGCCGTCACCCGCGAACCGCACACGCGGGACGCGCTGATCCGCTTTGTCGCCGCGCCGGATGGCCGGATCGTTCCGGACCTCAAGGGCGAGTTGCCGGGGCGCGGCGTCTGGGTCGGCTGCGCGCGCGATACGGTCGAGCAGGCGGTGAGGCGCAACGTGTTCGCGGCGAGCCTCAAGCGTGCGGTCCGCCCTCCGGCGGATCTGGCGAGCCTGGTGGAGCGCCTGCTCGTGGCGCGGGCAATGGACCACCTCGCCCTCGCCAACAAGGCGGGCCAGGTGGTTTTCGGCTTCGCCAAGGTGGAGGCGGCCATCGAGCGGGGCGCGGTCGCGGCGCTGCTGCACGCAGGGGACGGGGCTGCCGGCGGCGCCGCCAAGCTCGATCGCAAGGCTCAGGCGATTGCGCGCATGCGCGGGCAGGCCCTGCGGATCGTGACCTGGTTCGCCAGCGATGAATTGAGCTTGGCATTGGGCCGGTCAAATGTGGTACATGCTGCAGTGACCGAGGGTGGGGCGAGCCAGGCGTTCTTGAGGGAGGCGGACCGGGTCGGGCGATATCGTCGCGGCCCAGGGTCGCCATGACGGGCGCAGACGGGCCGGCGCAGAGAGAACCACGAGGACCGGGTGCGCCGGGCGCAGAGCACGGCGGGCGACAGGACCATAGCTGAAATGGGCGGACGAGACCGCCCTTGATACGGACAGAGCATGAGCGAGACGAAAGAGACGGGCGACAAGACCATACGCGGATCGTCGCGAAAGACCATGACGCTTAAGACGCTGAAGCGGACCGTGGATGCGGGCCATGTCCGCCAGAACTTTTCGCGCGGCCGACACAAGAACGTCCTGGTCGAGAAGAAGAAGAAGCGGCGCATTCTCACGCCGGACGCAGGCGCGGGTGCCGGCAGCGCCGGCGCGGCCCCGGCGGGCGATGACGGAAAGGCGCCGGCAGCCCCCAAGGCCGAGGCCAAGGCGCCGACCCCCGGCAGGACGGCGGGCGCAGGGCGGGACGCGGCGTCGGCTGGCAAGCTTCAGAAGGGCCTCTCCGACGAGGAGAAGCAGGCGCGGCTTCGTGCGCTGACCCTGGCGCGGGCCCGCGA
>JALUTE010000490.1 GCA_027058255.1 Methyloligella sp.
GTCGGCGCAGCAATCACCGCCGAGATCGGCCGCCTTGACAGGGGTCAGCATCATGCCGCCCAAAACAAGGCTCGCCGCGGCGGTGATGGCAAAGCGACTGGACGTCTTCATGAGTCCCCCAATCATTTCCATCTCCACACTCTTGTTGATCCTAAGTCGATCCAAATTCGTTCCCTTGGGCGACGCGCGGCTGAGCGCGCCGACACGCGGCGGTCTCGAAGATGCGGGCGCGCACTCGATGCGCCGGCGTTCGCGACCGAACTCGACTCGATACGGATACTGACGGGATGATCCCGTGCGTTACGGAAGGTTTACAGGGTGTCCGCTTTCGCCGTGCCTTGGCCCATGAAGGGCACACGCACAGTACGACAACCCAACGCACGACTCGCTTGTGTGCCTCCGGGATAGCCCTCGGTCGGAGAGTAAGCAATAGCCGTCTGCCTGCAACGTTGGAAAACGCGGCAACGCTGTTGCGGATTTGTCACGAAAGAGGCCTCAAGGCCGCAATTGATTAAGGATTCGTAAAAATGTCCCGGCCCGGCGGGGGGCGATGATCTTGCTTCGCCGCCGCAAAGGGCGAAGCGATTCGTTTTGCCGCAGGGCCGCGCTCACCATCCCCGCACCCCGGATGCGGCCCGTTCAGCGCCGTGCCGCCGCGCCTTGCAATGGGGGCCGTGAGGTGACGAGCGGCGCGAGCGCGGCCGGCGGGTCGACCAGGCCATGGCCGAAAAGAGGATCGCGCCCGGGCGGGCCGAGATCGCGCGCGCTCGCGGTGAGCCGCTCGACAATGGCATCGGGGCCGAGGGCCGGGCGGCGCTCGAGCAGCAGAGCGGCAATGCCGCTGACATGAGCGGCGGCCACGGAGGTTCCGCTGACCAATGCGAAGGTGCCGCCGGGCTTGGCGGCGAGAACGTTCACGCCGGGCGCCGCGAGCGCAACATAGGCGCCGCGATTGGCCTTGTCATAGAGGCGATCCGCCGGGCCTGTGGCGGTGACCGCCAGCACCCGCGGATAGGCCGCCGGATAGGCCGGCGGCGCGCCTGCCCCCCGGTTGCCTGCTGCAGCGACGGCCAGGATCCCACGGCGGGCCGCCGCCTCGAGCACCGATCTGAACAAGGGATCGGCGGGCCCCGAAAAGCTGAGATTGAGAATGCGCGCGCCCTTCGCGATGGCCCAGCCCGTCCCCTTCAACAAGGCGATCGAGCTGCCGGTCGCAGGCCCGCCATCGCCCGCGCGCCGGAACGCACGCACCGCAATCAGCTCGACCTCGGGAGCAATGCCCGTCAGGCGCCCGTGCCCCGCGATCAGGCTCGCCATGGCCGTGCCATGGGCCTCGCCCGGGGATGGGGGCGCGCCGCGCGCCGCCACCGTCTCGGCGAGAGCGTCGAACGCGGCAACCACCCTCCCGGCCAGAACGGGATGAGTTGCATCGACGCCGGTGTCGATGAGGGCGACCTGAACGCCGCGCCCCTTGGCGAGCTTGTGCGCGCGGGCAATGGCAAGGCGCTCGAGGGCATATTGGCGCGGCGGCGCCTCGGATGCCCCCGGCCGCGCCAGCGAGGCTGGAGCATCGCCGGAAAGGCGATAGACGAAATTCGGCTGGGCGAAGAGCACGCGGGGGTCGGCCTGCAGGGCCGCGCGCACCGCCTCGACGTCTCGGCCCGGGGCGAAGGAGAAGCGGACGACCCGCTGACCGATGAGCGCCAGGCGGACATCGCCCACACGCACCAGGCCATGCGTCCTGGCGACCGCGTCGATGAGGGCGTCGGACGCCCCGAGCGGGAATGTCGCGAGCACCTCGCCCCGGCGGACGTCCGGCGCGGCGGCGGCATTCGCAGGCCGGGCCGGGCGGGGGCGTGCGGGCCTCCGGCTGGAGGGTCGTCGCGGCGGACGGCGGGAGACGCACCGCCCGCGACGGAGCGCCGTGCCAGATGGGCATTTCGGCCGGCGGGTCGCGGGTGGATGGCGATGCCGGGGACGGGAGGTGCAGCGCCCGCGATGGCGCTGCATGTTGGGTGGGCAGCGCTCGGGCCGGTGCGTGTGCGGCGGGCGGGGCGGCCGCGCTTCGATCGAAACGCAGAGCCGCCCGACCCGCACGGTGCCCCGCGGGCAGCGCCGCGTCTTCGGCTTGCGGCAGCGGCCATGGATGCGCACCGTTCCGCGCGGACAGCGCCGCGCCACGGGCACGCATCGCCTCCCCACACGCCGCCACCCCTTGCGGCAGGGGCGCGTCTCGCTGCCCTGCCCGCTCTCGGGCACCTCCGGCGCCGTGATGATGCGCCCACGGTCCTCGCCAGGGCTGCGGGCCTCGGCCGGCCCAGCCGAAACGAGCGCCAACAGGGCGAGGGCGAGCGCCAGCGCCGCGAGACGCATCCCATGCCGTTCGGATCGGGCCGGCCCTGCCACGGCGCGCACCTCCCTCTCTTCAGCCGGCGCGGCCCACGAACCGCACCAGATCCCGCCGCGCCCTGAGCGCCTCGATCGCCTTGTCGATCTCCGCCTCGCCGAGGGCACCATCGGAGAGGCGGATCTCGAAGAAACCGCTTCCCGCCGGCCCGGAGACGATGCGCGCGCCCATGGGCTCCAGCAGAGCGGCGATGTCGGAAAGGCGCGCCCCGGGCGCGAACTGGACGAGAAGACGCGCACCATCGCGCTCGCCGCCCGTCTGCCTTTCCCCGGTCGCGGTCACATAGCTCTCGCCGCCCGGCGAGGCGCCCGGCCCCATGGCCAGAAGTCCGATCGCAACCGCCTGGCCAATCAGAAGGGCAAGCGCCGCAGCCGCCGCAAGGCCGCGGGCGGTGGGCGAAAGGCCGGAGACGAGGCTTGCGAGCCAGTCATCCAGCGCCGCCGCCAGGGCGCGAAGCCGGCCCGAGGCGCCAAGGCCGGCCCCAGAGGACTCGCCTGGCGCGGATCGCCCTTGGGCGGCACCGGCCCGCGCCTCCTCCTCCGCCTCGACCGCGCGCATCAGCCGCTCGAGCGCGGCGGGGTCCGGCGCGATGGCCTCGTTAGCAGCGATGACCGCCTCCTGCTCCTCGCGCACCCGCGCAAGCTGCGCCTCGGCCTCGGGATGGGCGGCGAGATAGCGCTCGACGGCGCGCCGCTCGGTGGGCTCGAGCCGCCCCGTCACATACCAGGGCAGCAGAGTCTCGATGTCGTCGCCATCGCGGCGCGTCCTGCTCGGCGTGTCGGTCATGGCCATCCCCTGTCGATACCGGCCGCCTTCAGGAGCTCTGCGAGCTTCTTGCGGGCATGGAACATCCGTGTCTTCACCGTACCCTCCGGAATTCCGACAATCTCGGCGACCTCGCGCACCGAGCGCTCGTGATAGTAGACGAGATCGAGCACCTCGCGATGCTCCGGCGAGAGCCTGTCCAGGCACCGGCGCATCACCGCCCCCTTGTCGCGCTTGATGGCGTGCGTCTCGGGCGGATCGTCCGGGTCCGCAATGGCCTCGGCCATGCGCTCGTCCAGCCCCTCCTCGCGGCGGCGCCTGAGATGGCTGATCGCCTTGTTGCGGGCAATCGCCAGAATCCATGTGGCCGGCGTGGAGCGGCCGGAGAAGCGCTCCGCGTGGCGCCAGACGTCCAGAAACACCTCATTGGCAAGCTCCTCGGCAATCGCCTCGCTCGCGACGATCCGGTGAACGAAGCGCAGCACCCGCGCGTGATGGCGGGCGAACAGAGCCGCCAGCGCCGCCCGGTCGCGGTCCACGATGCGCTTCAAGAGCTCAACGTCGCAAGGCTCTTTCAACGGTCCGCATCCTGCCTGGTCGCACAGCCGGCCGCGCCACCTTGCCTTCTTGGTCGCGCCAGCCCTCGTTCCGGTTCACAATCCAACACCGGAACTCACGTTTATGTTATTCTATCAGGCAAAGTTTGCGATATCGGCGTGCCGGAGGGCCGGGAAAGGCCAGGCATTGAACCTCTCGCACTGCTCTCGCGTCCAATGTTGCAGAGCGTCGCATCGACAAGAGCGGCTCTCGTAAGACAACCGAGGAGCAAAGAGCCATGACATTTCCCACACCCATCGCGGCAGGCACGCGCGGCCGAGGGGCCGGGCCCGCATTGCCGTCATGCGCGCGGGCGCCAACCTGTCCGCTTATTCTCCAGACGCTGATCACATTCATCGGCCTCATCGCGGCGCTCGCCGCATCGGTGCTCGCCTTCTCCGCACGCGCCGAGGCCCAGGAGGCTGCCCCCGGCCTGGTTTCGAGCGGCGACCTCGCCGTCACCGGCTTTTCCGGCACGGTGGACCGGGGCGGCCAGACATTCATCAATCCTGATGGCGCCTCCCTCAAGGTGTTCGACGTCTCCGGGCGCGGCCCGGCGCGCGGCCAGCTCGTCGACGCGCCGGTGAAATTCGAGGCCTTCGCCCGCGACATCGGCCAGGTGTTCGGCATCACCTTCGACAATGCCAGCCCGCCCAACATCTATGTCACCGCCAGCTCGGCGCACGGCCTGCAGATCGTCATTCCCGACAACAATGGCGACGGCATCCCCGAGCGGGTGAAGACCGGCCAGCCGGGCGCCATGTTCATGGACGGCCAGTGGGGCACCGCCAAGGGCGGCGGGCCCGGCACGGTCTGGCGGATCGACGGGCGCACCGGCGAGATCACCCTGTTCGCCAACATCCAGACCGGGGGCGAGCCCAATAGCGGGCCTGGCCTTGGCAACATCACCTTCGATCCGGCCCATTTCCAGCTCTATGTCTCCGACCTCGACACCGGCATCATCCATCGCCTCGACCTGGCGGGCAACGATCTCGGCACCTTCGATCATGGCGTGCAGGGGCGCCCGGCCGCCGGGCTCGACGTCGTCATGCTCGACCCGACACGGCGCATGAACATCCAGGATGCCGCCTTCGACTCGGAGAACTCGGACACCTGGGGGCTTGCCGACATTCGCCGGCGGGTCTGGGGGCTGGCCTATTACGAGGGCCGGCTTTACTACGCCGTGGCCGACGGGCCCCAGATCTGGTCGGTCGGCGTGAATCCGGACGGCAGCTTCGCCGCCGATGCCCGCATCGAGATTCAGCAGGTGCCCGGCGGCTTTCCCGTCTCCGACATCCTGTTCACCCCGCGCGGGCGCATGATCCTCGCCCAGCGCGGCGGCATTCTCGCAAGCCACGACTACAGCCAGTATCACACGCCCAAGCTCGACCGCGTGCTGCGCTACCACCGCGACGAGAACGGCGCCTGGGTGCAGGAGCCGGAGGAATACGCCATCGGCTTTCCCAAGGACCACAAGAACGCGTCGGGCGGCGTCGGGCTCGCCTGCGACGGCACGCTGTGGAGCACGGGCGATGCGCTCAGGAACGACCCCGCCCTCGCCGATCGCCTGACGCCGGGCGGGCCGCTCGTCGTGCATGGCCTGCAAGGCAACAAGGTCTCGCTCGTGCGCCCGCGCAACGTGCCGCCCTGGGCTGCCTGGTTCATCGACTATGACGGCCAGTTCGCCGATCCCGAGAAGGCCGGCCATGTGGGCGACGTGGAGGTCTATCGCGACTGCAAGGGCGGACGGGCCGAAAGCTGGCCTGGCTGGACGCCCATTCCCGAATGGTCGCCGCCCGAAGGTTGGGTGCCGCCCACCTGGTGGCCCAGGACGCCCGATCTCGACATTCAGAAGATCGCCAGCCAGTGCGTGGCGGACCCCGCGCATCCGGGCAGCTATCTGTGCACCTACACCATCGTGGTGACGAATGTCGGCGCCGCCGATTTCGTCGGCCATATCCAGGTGAGCGACAATGTGCCGGCGGGTGCGGTGTTCGTGCCGCCACCGGGAGGCTCGATCCCGTGGAACTGCGGCCAGCCGGGCGGGCCTGGCACGAGCGTCGACTGCTCGTCCGTGAATGTGGAGACCCTGCATCCGGGCGAGGCCGAGACTCTGGAGATCACCATCCGGGTCGATCCGCCCTTCGCCGAGAACAGGATCCCGAACTGTGCGGAGATTCTCAATCCGGACGATCCGCATGGCAATAACGAGGCCTGCGACGACGGCACGCTGCCGCGTCCCGATCTCGACATCCAGAAGACCTTCGATCAGTGCGTCCTCGAGGCGGGTGGCTGGCGCTGCTTTTTCTGGATCGACATCACCAATGTCGGCGCGGCGCCCTATACGGGACCGCTGCATGTGGTCGAGAACGTGCCTGCGGGTACCATTTTCGGCGGCATTGCGGCCTCGAGCTCGCCCGGTTGGGGCTGCATTGGCGGGCCGCCCATCGAGTGCACGCTGCCCATGCCTCCGGGCGTCACCATCCCTCCGCTCGGGAGCGAATGGCTCTATCTGAGCATCATCGTGCCCTTTGGCCCACCAGGGGGTCCGCAACCGGGACCGTTCGAGAACTGCGTTGCGCTCGGCGCTCCGACCCATGCGGGCGATCCGCAAGCTCCCGGTGTCAACCAGGCCTGCACGCCGTTCGACATCCCGCGGCCCATCCCGCTGATGGGGCCGGGCGGACCGAAGCCGGCGCCGAAGACGCAAGCCTTCTGCCCGCGGGGCTGGACGCGCTTCGCGAGCACGGCCTCGGTGCCGAAGGGCTGGGAGAGCCGGACCATCGGCGAGGGCGCGAGTGCGATCGTGTGCGCGCGGCCGAAGCGGCTTCCGCCTCCGCCACCTCCGCCGCCCGTGCCCCCGCAGACCCCGAAATGTCCTGCGGGCTGGCAACCGGTGACCCCGGGCGCAATCCCGTCCGGCTGGAAGGTGATGGTGCTCGACGGCATCCGTCCCGATGGCACGCGCTATGGCCTCTATTGCGCCAAGCCGCGCCCGAGGGGCCCGAAATGCCGCGCCGGCGAGACGGCCTTCCCGCGGCGCAGCGCCGTGCCTTCGGGCTGGACCTGGCGGCGTGTGCGCAGGCACGGGCGCACCATCTATTGCGCCAGGCCGAAACCCTTCCGCCCCCAATGCCCGAAGGGGTGGAAGAAGGTCTCCGGGCCTGGTGCGGTGCCGCCTGGCTGGCAGGTGATCGTCGTCGATGGCATCCGCCCCGATGGGAAGCGCTTTGGCTTCTATTGCGCCAAGCCGCGCAAGGGGCCCAGGTGCCGGCCGGGCGAGACCACCTTCCTGAGCCGGCACGCGGTGCCGAAGGGCTGGTCCTGGCGGCGCGCGACGAAAGGCGGGCGCACCATCTATTGCGCCAAGCCGCGCCGGTTGCCGCCACCTCCGGCCTGCATCGGCGGCAAGGCGGTGCTCCTGAAGACCATGCCGCCGCACTGGGCGTGCAAGTGCCCCAAGGGCAAGCGGCTCGTCGGCAATCGCTGCGTGCGCGCGCCCGTGTTCTGTCCGAGACCGCGGCGCAAGAGCGACGGCACGTGCTGCCCCGTCGGCTATGTGGCGGATGGCAACCAGTGCTTCGCCAAGCCTTGCCCCGAGGGCTATCGTCGGGTGGCCGGCAAGTGCATGCCGATCGCCACGTCCTGCCCGAAGGGCTGGCGGCGGGTGAACGGCCAGTGCAAGCCGCCGATCGTCGTGCCGCCGAGGCCCAAGATTTGTCCGAAGGGCTGGCGGCGGGTGCGCGGCCAGTGCAAACCG
>JALUTE010000491.1 GCA_027058255.1 Methyloligella sp.
GAGCTAGGGCCGCCCACCCAGGCATTGCCGGGTGTCGGCGAGGTCGAGGGCGACCTGCTCGGCCGCGAGACGGCGCGGGAGGTCTCGCGGGCGGCCAAGCAGGCCGGGAACGTGCCCGCGGGCATTGCCCGCTGGGCCGAGGCCGTGCTGAACCCGCAGGTGCCGTGGCAGCAGGTGCTCGCGCAGGCGCTGCGGCGCGCGCTCGGTGAGGTCTCGGGGACGGTGGACTTCAGCTATCGCCGCCCGTCGCGCCGGCAGGCGGCGTTCCCCAACGCCATCATGCCCGCGCTGCGGCGCCCGGACGGCCCCGTGGCGGTCGTGGTGGACACGTCCGGCAGCATGGCGGATGCGGACCTTTCGGCGGCGCTCGCCGAGGTCAAGGGCGTGATCGAGGCGAGCGGGCGCGAGGTCGCGGTGCTCGCCTGCGATGCCGCCGTCCACGTCTGCGAGACGGTGACCGACGCGCGGCGCGTGCGGCTCTCAGGCGGAGGCGGAACCGACATGGGGGCCGGGCTCGAGGCGGCCGGGCGGCTGCGGCCGCGGCCG
Organism: Methyloligella sp.; assembly: GCA_027058255.1. GTDB lineage: Bacteria > Pseudomonadota > Alphaproteobacteria > Rhizobiales > JALUTE01 > JALUTE01. The sequence goes on from JALUTE010000491.1 coordinate 547, forward strand.
GCCCTCACCGTGGTCCTCACGGACGGCTACACGCCGTGGCCTGAGCGCAAGCCCGCAGGGCTCGGCGCGGTCATGGTCGTGCTCATCGGCACGGAGGAGACGAACGCGCACGTGCGCGGCGACGTCCCGCCGTGGGTGTGGCGCACGGCGGAGATCGCCCCCGCGGCGGCGCAGGAGGCGGCATGAGCGGCGAGACCGGCGCAGGGACGCGCCCGCGGTGCCTGGCGGTGCGCGCACCGACACCCGCGCACGCCGTGGGCTGGGTGATGGCGGAGAGACTGTGGGCGCGCTCCGGCCTGTGTGCTGGCAGCCCGCCCGCTGAGCGAGGATAGTCACATGGCGAGTGAGCGGACCGAAAGCAAACACGCCGGCTTCTGGGCGCTTCGCGCACAGTGGGTGGCGCGTTTCTGGCTGCTGCGCCTTGCCGCGGCGGCGACCATGACGGCTGCCGTGGCATGGCACTGGGTGGGCACGGAGTCGTTGCTCGAGGTGCCCTTCCCGGGCGGCGGCATCACGCTCGCGCTCGTCGTGGTAGCGATTGCGGTCACGGAAACTGTGGAGCAGCGGTGGCGGCGGCTCCTGAAGGGCCAACTCGCCTCTTGTGGCATGGGCGGCGCTTCGCTCACGCAGATGCTCTCTCTACAGGCGTTGCCTGGCGAGTCTCGCGCCGCGCGCCAGGCGCTTTGGTGCGCCCGGTGCGCTGCTGCGGCCTATCTTGTATGGGGCGTGCTGGCAACTGCCATCTTCATTGGTCTCATCGTCAGATGATGGGCGGTCGCGTGGTGGCAGGAGACGCCACGGGGGCGCGGGAGCAGGGAGGTCGCACGAGGGATGTGGTGGCCGGAAGCGCGCGATGAGAGGCGGCGCGCCCAGATGACGCCTTCCGTGGCGGTCGGGGTGGCGCGCCGGACGGGTGGCCAGCGGCCGCACCTACAATCTCGGCGCGGCGGCGCACGGCGCGTGCGGATGCCTGGCCGCTACTGGACGCTTCGTTACTCAGAGGCGGATTCGGATGCGCTGGTCGCCCGTGTGCAGACTCTCCACCGAGCACTCCGTGAGCGTCAGGCACATGCCGCCGCGGGTAGCCAAGTGCCCGGAGAGCCGGACGCCTGGACGATGTGGTTCGCCGCGGCCGATGCGTCCTACCGACGGTTCCACGGCGGGCGCGCCGGGACGGACACCGAAGATGCCGCCTTCGATGCGCTGTTCGGGTGCGGCCGCCCCCCTGCGGACGTGGCAGGGCCGGCGTGGCCGCGGGTCGCCGCCCGCGTGGAGCGGGTGATGGAGGGCTATGTGCTCGCGGCGGCCGCCGAGTCGGGCCTGCTCAGCTCCGAACGCGTCCCGTGGTGGGTGCCCGCGCTCGCGGGCGTGCTCGCCGCCTGCCGCCAGCGGTGGTCGCCGGAGGTGCCGCTGCGGACCCTACTTGGGAGGCCCGGGCGCATGGGACCGGGACTGGTGCAGCTGTGCTGGCGCCAGGGCTGCACGTGGCCCGTGGCCGTGTCGCGGCGGTGGGGCGGGCTGCTGGCCGCGGGCTTGGCGCTCCCTGCTCCGCGGCTGCTCGTGACCTCGGTCTGGCACCGGAGGAGCCGGCTCGACGGCATCGTAGTCTGGCGCGCGAGCGGCCTGCGGTGGCCGCCGGGCAGTCCGCCGCGGGCATGGCTCGGCTTCGTCGCCCAGCACGCGGACGGCACCGTTTCCGCGGGGAGGCACCAAGTCGAGGCGGTCCGCCGCGTGCGTCGGGCGTTGTGGGGCAGGTGAAAAGGCCGGGTG
>JALUTE010000492.1 GCA_027058255.1 Methyloligella sp.
GTCGTGAGCCCCCATGACGAGCGTTCGGCGCTGGCGCTGCTGACCACGGAGGAGATGGGGCGGGCCGACCGGCTGGCCATGGAGGGGGGCGTGCCCGGCATGGAGCTGATGGAGGCGGCCGGCCGGGGCGTGGCGGGCGCAGGTCGGGCGTTGATGGCGAATGGAGGCCGCGAGGGCGGCGGTGCGGGCGCGACCGCTACCGGCGCGGTGGAGGCGCAGGCGCCATGTGTGGCCGTGCTCTGCGGGCCGGGCAACAATGGCGGGGACGGGTTCGTGGCGGCGCGCGTTCTGGCGCAGGAGGGATGCGAGGTGCGCCTTGCCCTGCTCGGCGACGTGGCCCGCCTCAAGGGCGATGCCGCCGAGGCCGCCCGGCGCTGGCAGGCGAGCGGCGGCAGCGTCGAGCCGCTGACCGGCGCCGGGGCGGCGCGCCTGCTCGACGGGGCGGGCCTCATTGTCGATGCGCTCTTCGGCGCGGGCCTTGCGCGCGAGATCGGGGGCGCGGCGGCGGAGGTCGTGCGCGCCGTGAACGCGGCGGGGGCGGCCGGCATTCCGGTTCTCGCCGTGGACGTGCCGAGCGGCATCGACGGCACGACGGGCGTGGTGCGGGGCATCGCCGTCAAGGCCCATCGCACCGTCACCTTCTTCCGCCGCAAGCCCGGCCACCTTCTCCTGCCCGGGCGGCTCCATTGCGGCCCCGTGAGCGTGGTCGATATCGGCATTGCGGACACCGTGCTCGAGACCATACGTCCGCGCAGCTTTGCCAATGCGCCGGGGCTCTGGCGGGCGGCCTTTCCCTGGCCGCGCCTGGATGGGCACAAATATGCGCGCGGCCATGCGGTGGTGGTCTCGGGGCCTGCGCGCTGCACCGGCGCGGCAAGGCTCGCGGCCCGCGGTGCGCTCAGGGCCGGCGCCGGGCTCGTGACCCTGGCAAGCCCGACTGACGCCTTCGCCATCAATGCGAGCCAGCTCACGGCCATCATGATCGCCCCCTTCGAGGGGGTGGACGGTCTCGAGGCCATTCTCGCCGACCGGCGCAAGAACGCCGTTCTCATCGGACCCGGTGCCGGCGTCGGCGCGGCCACGCGGGCGCTCGTGACGGCGGTGCTGGACGGCGAGGCCGCCTGCGTGCTCGATGCCGATGCCCTGACCGCCTTCGAGGGCCAGGGTGAGGCCCTGTGCGCCCAGATCGTGGCCCGGCCGGCGCCCGTGATCCTCACGCCACATGCGGGGGAGTTCGCCCGCCTCTTCCCCGCAATCGCCGAGAGCGGCGTCTCGAAGCTGGAGCGTGCCCGCGCCGCCGCGAGGGCGAGCGGCGCGGTCGTCGTTCTCAAGGGCGCCGATACGGTGATCGCCGCGCCGAACGGCGTGGCCGCGATCAACGAGAATGCCCCGGCCTTCCTTGCCACCGCCGGCAGCGGCGATGTGCTTGCGGGCATGATCGTCGCCCTTCTCGCCCAGGCCATGCCCGCATTCGAGGCGGCCTGCGCCGCGGTCTGGCTGCATGGCAGCGCGGCGCGCGCCTTCGGCCCCGGCCTCATCGCCGAGGACCTGCCCGAGGCCCTGCCCGGCGTGCTCGCCGAGCTCGCCCGCAACGCGCCGCTTGCCCATTCGGCCGATTGACGGCGCCGCGTTGCGGCTGCCACAGTCACCCCTCGCTGGCCGGGGCACCGATATCGCTCCCGGCCGCGCCACGCGGATGCGCCCACAGGGCGTTCGCGCACAGGGCGTTCTGCAGGGACTGGGCCCTCGCCCGGATGGCGCGCGTCCGCTCAAGAGAAAACGGGAGGAGAAGCCCATGCGTTTCATCACCAGCCTGCTCATCGGCCTTGCGCTCGCGCTCACGGGCGTCGGCCAGGCCAGCGCCAAGACCCTGCGCATCACCCTGCAATTGCCCATCAAGCATCATCTCGGCCAGAACCTGGTGGACTTCCAGAAGGAGGTCGAGAAGGCCACCAATGGCGAGATCAAGATCGAGATCTATCCCTCGGCCCAGCTCTACAAGGACAAGGAGGTGCCCCAGGCGGTGGCCTCCGGGGCCATCGAGATGGGGGTGGCCTCGCTCACGCGTTTCGCCGGCACGGTGCCTGCGGTGGACATCTTCTACGTGCCCTTCATGTTCGACAGCCCCGAGAAGGTGCGCAAGGCGACCGCCCCGGACAGCCCCATTCGCAAGGCCCTGGATGCCGCCATCCTGAAGACCGGCACCCGCGTGCTCTGGTGGCAGGCCTTCGGCAGCGCCATCGTGCTCTCCAAGGGCGCGCCCATCAAGCTGCCCGAGGACATGAAGGGCAAGAAGGTGCGCGTGTTCGGCAAGACCATCGGCGACACGGTCAAGGCCGTGGGCGGCGTGCCCGTGCTCATGTCGGGCTCCAAGCAGTTCCTCGCCTATCAGCGCGGCACGGTGGATGCGGGCATGACCGGCATCACGGCGGTGGAGAAGCGCAAGCTCTACCAGGTGATGGACACCATGACGCTCACCTATCACGCCGACATCGAGTTCATCGTCATCATCAACGAGAAGGTCTGGCAGGGGCTGACGGACTCCCAGCGCGCCATCATCACCAAGGCCGCGCGCCGGGTCGAGAAAGAGCTTCGCGACAAGATGGGCGCCATCGAGGCCAAGTCGCTCGAGGTCGTGCGCGGCAAGATGAAGGTCATCGACCTGACGGATGCGGAGCGGCAGAAGTGGCGCGAGGCCACCAAGTCGGTGGTGGATGCCTACAAGGCGCGCGCCGGTGCGCTCGGGGCCAAGCTCGTGGCCGAGGCGGCCAAGCTGTAGGACGAACCCGGCCAGGGGTGCGCCGACGCCGCGTCTCGCCCGTCGGGGCGCCGGCCGGAGGGCCGGCCCCAAGGGAGCCGAACCGCATCCGGTCGGCGCACCCTGAGATCCAGCGAATGTGAGGCCCGGCGCCATGTCCCGACGCCTGTTGCACGCCATCGAGCGGCTGGGTGCCCATGCCGCCACGGTCTCGGCCTGGATGTTCTTCGCCATCGGCGGCATGGTCACCTATGAGGTGGTCACGCGCAAACTGCTCAACGCGCCCACCATCTGGGCGGACGAGGTGGCCCGGTTCTTCCAGATCTGGGCCACCTATCTGGCGGCGGCCTATGTGCTGAAGGCGCGCCAGCTCATCACCATCGAGGTGCTGGCCGGCCTCTATCGCGGTGCCCTCGGGCGCATCACCGAGGCCCTGGGGCTCGTGGTCATCGCCGTCTTCTCGGTCATCGCGGTGGTCTATGGCGTGCTCATTCTCGCCGATTCCATCGCCCTGCACCGGGCCACGTCCACCATGCTGGGCGTGCCGAAATGGATCCCCGAGAGCGCCATTCCCATCGGCTTTGGCCTCCTTCTCGTCCAGGCCCTTGCCGAGCTTGCGCGCGTCCTCTGGCCGGGGCTTGGCGGCGAGGAGCCTCGCGACGATGAGCGCGCCGTCTCCGGCGCGGATGACGGCTCATGACCGCGGCTCTCATCCTGCTCGCCCTGATCGCGCTTCTGGCGCTGCGCGTGCCTGTCGCCTTCGCGCTCGGCGGGCTCGGCATCGCGCTGCTGTGGCTCGGCGATCTCTCGCTCTTCATCGCGCCGCAAACGCTGCTCGGCACCATGGACAATTTCATCCTGCTCGCGGTGCCGCTGTTCCTGCTGATGTCCAACGTGCTGCTCAAGGGCGGCGTGGGGCGCGACCTCTTCGATGCGGTGCAGAGCTGGGTGGGGCACTGGCCGGGGGGGCTTGGCGTTGCCACCATCATGAGCTGCGCCATCTTCGCCGCCATCTCCGGCTCGTCGGTCGCCACCGCCGCCACCATCGGCACCGTCGCCATAGAGGAGATGAGCAAGCGCGGCTATCACCGTTCCTTCGTGCTCGGCCTCTTGGCGGCCGGCGGCACGCTCGGCATTCTCATTCCCCCCTCCATCCCGATGATCATCTATGGGGTGGTGACGGAGGAATCCATCGTCGATCTCTTCCTCGCCGGCATCGGACCTGGCCTCTTTCTCGCCACCGCCTTCATTCTGTTCTGCTTCGTCTATGCCCGCTGGGCTCCCGACTACCGGCCCTCGCCCAAGGCCTCCTGGCGCGAGCGACGCCAGGCCACCTTGCGCGCCCTGCCCATCGCCCTGCTCGCGGCCGTGGTGATCGGCGGCATCTATGCCGGCTGGTTCACGCCGACCGAGTCCGCCGGCGTCGGTTTCGCGGTCGCCCTGCTCATCACCCTCGCGCGGCGCAGCCTCACCTGGGAGAAGCTCCGGCAAGCGGTGCACGGCGCCATGGTGACGACGACCACCATCTTCCTCATCGTCGCCGGCGCCAAGATCTTCGGCAAGGCCATCACCCTCTATCGCATTCCCCAGGAGGTCTCCCTCGCCATCACCGGCAACATCTCGGAGCCTGCGATCTTCATTCTCGCGGTGGCCGGGGTGCTCCTGCTCATGGGCCTTTTCCTCGAGGCGCTCTCCATGCTGCTCATCATGGTGCCGGTGCTCTATCCGAGCCTTTCCGCCATGGGCATCGATCCCATCTGGTTCGGCATCTTCTTCGTCGTGATGATCGAGTGCGCCCTGATTACGCCGCCGGTGGGGCTCAATCTTTTCGTCATCCAGGCGGTGAGCGGCGATCCGATGATGACGGTCGCGCGCGGCGTGTGGCCGTTCATCCTCATCATGCTGGCGACGGCGGCGATCCTCTGGTTCTGGCCCGATCTCGCTCTTTACATCCCGTTCCGCTTGTGACCCTCTTGGCTCCTCTCATGTCCCCGCATCTGTCACCGACCGTCACGTCTGCGCCGCTATGAACAGAACCAACAGGCTTCGCGAGCTCCTGGCCGAGGAGACCTGCCGGGTCATGCCCTGCTGCTGGGATGCGCTCTCGGCGCGGATGATCGAGCGCGCGGGCTTTCCACTCACCTTCATGTCGGGCTTTGCGGTCTCGGCCGCGCGCCTCGCCCTGCCCGATACGGGGCTGATCTCCCATGGCGAGATGCGCGATACGGGCCGCGACATCTGCGCTGCCGTCTCCATTCCCGTCATCGGCGATGGCGACACCGGCCATGGCAATGCGCTCAATGTGGAGCGCACGGTGCACGACTATGCGCGCGCCGGCTTCGCGGCCATCATGATCGAGGACCAGATCGCGCCCAAGCGCTGCGGTCACACGCGCGGCAAGGACGTGGTGGACCGGGCCGAGGCCATGACGCGCATTCGCGCCGCGCTCGCCGCCCGCGATGCGGCCCGCAAGGGCGGCCGCGACATCCTCGTTCTCGCCCGCACCGATGCGCGGGCCACGCTCGGCCTCGACGAGGCCCTCTGGCGGATCGCGGCCTTTGCCGATCTCGGCGCGGATCTGCTCTTCGTCGAGGGGCCGGTGAGCGAGGCGGAGCTTGCGCGCATTCCCGAGGCCGCTCGGGGCATTCACATGGCGAACATGGTCGAGGGCGGGGTGACGCCCATCGTGGCACCGGCGCGGCTGGCGGAGATGGGCTACCGGCTGGCCGCGTGGCCGCTCGCCGCGCTCTCGGCGGCGCTGGAGGCGATTCGCCATTGCCTCGATGGTCTGGCCCGCGAGGGCCTGCCTGGCGACGTGCCCCGGCTCGATTTCCCGGCGCTCCAGGACATCGTCGGCTTTCCGGCCTATTGGGAGGCTGAGGCCGGCTACGGCGCGGCCGAGGCCGGCGAGCGGGCAGGCGAAGGCCATGGGAGCGAGGCGGAATGAGCGGCGGCCGGCTCGACGATCGCGCACCCGGGCAGGCGACGGGGCGCGCGGAGGGTGCGCTCGTGCTCGCGGCCGCGCTCGGCGCCATCGTTGCTCCCCGTGCCACGCCGGCAGCGCTCGCCCTCCTCGCCCTGCTTGCCGCGGTCTGTCTCTTGCGGGCGCGCCAATCCCTCGCCACCCCCCTGCCGGACGCGCCCTGGCTGGCGGGCATGCTCGCGGCCCTGGCGGCCTATGGGGTGCTTGCCATCGCCTGGTCCCCCGATCCCGGGAATGCGGGGGGCAAGGCCGTGCTGCTCTCCTCCACCCTTGCCGCGAGCGTCTTTGCGGCGGGCTGGCTCGCCTCCGAACGCGCCGGCCGGCGCCTCTGTTCTCTTGGCCAGGGGCTTGTCATTGGCTATGGCATCGGCGCGCTGCTGCTCCTGTTCGAGGTGGTGACGGGGCAGGCTCTGGCGCGGCTCGTCCTCAACGTTCTGCCTGCGCTTCGGCCCGAGAGCACCAAGCATATGAGCATCGTCCAGGGAGTCGTGACGGAGATCGGCCCCTATACGCTCAACCGGAACGTGGCAGTGGCGACGCTCTTGCTCTGGCCGGCGCTGGCGGCCATGCGGCAATGGCCTGCGGGAGAGGGCGGAGCCATCGCACGGGTCCTGCCCGCATCCATCGCCGCGGCGGTGACGATTGCAGTACTGCTCTCCGAGCACGAGACCTCCAAACTCGCCCTGCCCGCCGGGTTCGCCATTCTCGCCCTTGCCCGGGTGACGCCGCGTCTCGGCATGCGGCTCGTTCTCGCGGGCTGGGTCGTTGCCTGGCTTGCGGCGGTTCCAGCGGCGCTTCTGGCCTATGAGGCGGAACTCTACAAGGCGCGCTGGCTTCCCGACACGGCGCGGGCGCGCATCGTCCTCTGGCGTACCACGGCGCGCCTCACCCTGGAGGCACCGCTGCTCGGCAGCGGCATCGAGGCGGCCCGCGCCCATGACCGGCTCTATGGAAAGACGGCGCCGCGCCCGCCGGACCATCCCTATGCGCTGAGGACGGGGCGGCACGCCCACAATGTCTATTTGCAGACCTGGTACGAGCTTGGCGGTGCCGGGGCGCTTCTCATGCTCGGGGTGGGGCTTGCCCTCTTGCGGGCCATCGCCCGCCTCGCGCCGCCGGGGCGCGCCTATGCCCTCGCTGCCTTCGCGTCTGCCATGGCCATGGGCGCCTTCAGTTGGGGGCTCTGGCAGGCCTGGTTTCTCGCCCTGTTCGGTCTGACGGCGGTGCTCGCCGTGCTGGCGCGCCGCCTTGGCGAGGGCTGCGACGGTTGACCGTGAGGGCGATTCGCTCGAAGCTCACGCGATGTTCACAATTCCGCACCCGGGATGTGCTATTTCCCGCGCAGGCGTGAACGGCAAGGACGCGATCGGATGCGCATCTCGAGAGCACGACCATTTCCGACATCTCTTGCGAGGGGGAAGGACCTTGCAGGGGCAGGGGGGAAGGGCCTTGCAGGGGCGCTGCGTCTTGCCGGGGCAATGATGCTCGCAGCGACGCTTTTCGCGGCGCCGGCGGCGTTGGGCGCCCAGCCGGCGGTGCCGGCGGGTGTTTCGGCGGCGCGGGCTCAGGCGGCGGCGAACGCCTTTCTGCGCGGAGAGGTGGTCCGGGCCATCGCCCTTTACGGCGAGGCTCTGGCGGCAAAGGACCTGCCGAGCGAGATGAAGGCCAGCCTCCTGAACGACCGGGGCGTCGCCCACTGGCATCTGCGCCATGCCAAGGCCGCCATCGAGGACTTCAACACGGCGGTGACGCTCTATCCCGAATATGCCGCCGCCTACAAC
>JALUTE010000493.1 GCA_027058255.1 Methyloligella sp.
ATGCGGGCGGGCGCCGGCGCCCGCCCGCATGCCCGCCCCTTCGCCTCCCGCTTCGCGCTGACGCCGCGCCGCGACATCGGCAAGATCGGACACACCGCCACCGACCACCACATCCTCCGCGATCTCCGGCACCATGGTGCGCCGCCTGAGCCAGGTGACGCCGAAGAGATCGTAAATGCCGATCAGGGCGCGGCCAAGATTGGTGTATTTCGACTGCCCCGCCAGGCGCGGGCGGTCATTGACCGGCGCATAGGCGACCTCGTGGCCATAGGTGAGAAAGAGCGCCGGCAGATAGCGGTGCATGCTGGTGAAGAAGGGCAGGCGGAGAAACGCCTCCCGCCAGAACACCTTGATTCCGCAGCCCGTGTCGGGGCAGTCGTCCCTGAGCACCCGGTCGCGAATCCAGTTGGCGAAGCGGGAGGCGAGCCGGCGCGAGCCCGTTGCCCGGCGCCTGGCGCGGATGCCGCCCACCAGGGCGGGGCCGCTCTGGCCCGGTGGCGCGAGGCGCGCCAGAAGCTGCGGAATGTCGGCCGGATCGTTCTGCCCGTCGCCATCCATGGTGGCGATCACGGCATGCGAGGCCGCAAGGACGCCGGTGCGCAATGCCGTGCTCTGGCCCGATCGCGTCCCATGGCGCAGATAGCGCAGGCCCGGCAGGCGCGGCACCAGGGCCTTGACCTCGCCGGGCGTTGCATCGGTGCTGCCATCGTCCACGACGATGACCTCGCCCAGCATGTCCGCCGGAACGACCCGGTAGGTCTCCTCCACCAGACGGCCGATATTGCCCGCCTCGTCATAGGCCGGTATGACCACGGAAACACGCATGTCAGGATCCTTAGCTGTCTCTCCCACCCATATCAGGCTTTCTCACCCGGGCTCAACCGGCTAAATGATGCGTGCAGCATGACCGCAAGCCCCCCCCCCGACAGGACGGGGCGCGGGGCCGGGCCAAGCGGAGCGTCCGCCGGCACGGCGCCCCACCCCTCTACGCAACAGGCGAGCCAAGTTCCATGTCCTTCGCCCAGTTCACCGCCGCCGGAGAGAGGGAGCACCCTTTCGGCACATGGCTCGCGGCCTCTCTCGGGCTCCTGCTGGCGATCCGGCTCGCAGCCCTTGCCTTCAACGGCACCGACCTCTTTTTCGACGAGGCCCAGTATTGGGCCTGGAGCCAGGCGCTGGACTGGGGCTATTTCTCCAAGCCGCCGCTCATCGCCTGGATCATCCGCGCGGCGACCAGCCTGTGCGGGGATGGCCCGTTCTGCGTGCGCGCGGCAAGCCCGGTCATCCACACGGCGACGGCGGCCCTGGTCTATCTCACGGGCCGGCGCCTGTTCGGCGGGCGAATCGGCTTCTGGTCCGCCATCGTCTTCGCCACCCTGCCGGGCGTGTCGCTCTCCGCCGGCATCATCTCGACCGATGTGCCGCTGCTCTTCTTCTGGGCGCTGGCGCTCTATGCCTTCACGGGGCTCGTCGAGACGCGCTCCTGGGCCATGGCCCTGATTCTGGGCCTCGCCCTCGGCGGCGGGCTGCTGGCGAAATACGCCATGGTGTATTTCCTGCTCTGCGCCGGGCTCTACCTCGCCTTCACCCCCGACAGCCGCGCCCTGCTCGCCAGTGCCCGCCTCTGGGCGGCGCTTGCCATCGCGGCCCTCGCCATCGCCCCCAACATCGCCTGGAACGTCGCCCATGGCGGCGTCACCTTCGCCCACACGGCGGCCAATGCCAAATGGGGCGGCACGCTCTTCCATCCCGGCAAGGCGGCGGAGTTTCTGGCAAGCCAGCTCGGCGTCTTCGGCCCCATCCTGTTCATCGCCTTCCTGGTGATCGCGGCACGGGCCCTGCGCCGCGGGGCTGCGCATGCGGAGCGCTACCTCCTCTTCTTCTCCGTCCCCGTCGTGGCGCTGATCACCCTCCAGGCCCTGCTCTCGCGCGCCCACGCCAACTGGGCCGCCACCGCCTATGTGGCGGCGGCCATTCTCGTCACCGCCACCATGTTCCGCGACCGCGCCCGGGCCTGGTTCGGCGCATCTCTCGCCCTCCACCTCGCGGTGATCCTGGCCCTCGCCGTGGGGCTCGCCCAGGCCGGGCGCTTCACCCTGCCCGGCGGGATCGACCCCTTCGCGCGGGTGCTCGGCTGGCAGGAGATCGCCCACCTGACCCGCCAGCGCCTCGACGCCGCCCGCAAGGCCGCCGCGCCCTTCCGCGCCATTCTCACGGACGATCGGGCCCTCACCTCCGAGCTGCTCTACTATCTGCGCGACGATCCGACGCCGCTTTACGCCCTTCGCCTCGGACCGGCGGTGCGGGATCATTT
>JALUTE010000494.1 GCA_027058255.1 Methyloligella sp.
ACCCCAGCCCGCGAGGGCGGCTGAGCCTCGCGCGGGCCGCACCGCTGCCGAGCCGTTCGCCTGGAGGGCGTGTGCCAGACGCCTCGCCTGGACGGAAAGGGCAGGTGCCGTCCCGAGTGGCTCATGCCTCGGAGGGGCCGATCATCCTGGCGGGATCGACAATGCGGTCGAACTCGTCCTCGCTGACATAGCCGAGGCGCAACGCTTCCTGCTTGAGGGTCGTGCCATTGGCGTGGGCCGCCTTGGCGATCTCGGCGGCCTTGTCATAGCCGATGACGGGCGCGAGCGCCGTCACCAGCATGAGCGAGCGGGCCATGAGCTCGGCAAGGCGCTCGCGGTCGGGCTCGATGCCGGCAATGCACTTGTCGGTGAGGCTCACGCAGGCATCGGCCAGGAGGCGGATGGATTGCAGGAGATTGTAGGCGATCACCGGCTTGAAGACATTGAGCTCGAAATGGCCCTGGCTGCCCGCTACCGTGATGGCGACGTGATTGCCCATCACCTGGCAGCAGACCTGGGTCATGGCCTCGCACTGGGTCGGGTTCACCTTGCCCGGCATGATCGACGAGCCGGGCTCATTGGCGGGCAGGATGAGCTCGCCAATGCCGCCGCGCGGCCCGGAGCCCATGAGGCGGATGTCGTTCGCGATCTTGAAGAGGCTTGCGGCGAGCACGTTGAGGGCGCCCGAGAGCTCCACCAGCGCATCATGGGCGGCGAGCGCCTCGAACTTGTTGGGCGCGGTCACGAAGGCAAGCCCCGTCAGCTCCGCCACATGGGCGGCGAAGCGCTCGGCAAAGCCCTTGCGGGTATTGAGGCCGGTGCCGACCGCCGTGCCCCCCTGGGCAAGGGCGTAGAGGCGGGGCAGCGCCGCCTCGACGCGGGCGATGCCGAGCCGGACCTGGGCGGCATAGCCGGAGAACTCCTGGCCCAGGGTGAGGGGCGTTGCGTCCTGCAAATGGGTGCGCCCGTTCTTGATGAGATCGGCCCAGGCCCGCGACTTGGCCTCGAGCGCCTCCGCGATATGCGCGAGGGCGGGCAGCAGCCGGCCTGTCACCTCCCGTGCGGCCGCAATGTGCATGGCGGTCGGGAAGGTGTCGTTGGAGGACTGGGAGCGGTTGACGTGATCGTTGGGGTGCACGGGGTCCTTCGAGCCGAGCTTGCCGCCGAGCAGCTCGATGGCGCGGTTGGCGATCACCTCATTGGCGTTCATGTTGGACTGGGTGCCGGAGCCGGTCTGCCAGACCTTGAGGGGGAAATGATCGTCCCAGCGCCCGTCCGCCACCTCGCCGGCCGCCTGCACGATCGCCTCGCCGATGCGCGCCTCCAGGACGCCCTGCTCCATATTGGTCAGCGCCGCGGCCTGCTTGACGATGCCGAGGGCGCGCACGAGAGGGGTCGGCATGGTCTCCGAGCCGATCCGGAAATTTCCGAGCGAGCGCTGGGTCTGGGCGCCCCAATAGCGGTCCGCCGGCACCGCGATGGGGCCGAAGCTGTCGGTCTCGGTGCGGGTCTGGGCTTGCGTGCCGGTCATGGGGTGGCCTCCCTCCTGGCTGGACGCGGCGCAGGATGGTGCGCGCGGGCACCCTGCGCCTTCGAGCCCGCATCATAGAGCAGGACGGGAAACCGGCACCTCAAGACTTTTTGCGAAACGCGTCGAGCTCGACAATCTCCGCACCGGAGGGCTGCTCCGGCGCCTCCCCCTGCTCTCCAGCCTCGCCCGCCTCGCCGTGATCCGGCGTCTCGGCGCCGCTCTCGCCCTCGGATGCGGCGCGTGCGTCGGCCGCCTCGAAGCTCTCCGGGGACTCTCCCTCTTCTGCCCCGTGCCCCTCATCGGCGCGCGGCGCAGGCAGCGGCGCGTCCCCGCTCTCGGAGACGAGCGTCACCACCGGCACGCTCACATTGGGGCCCAGGCCCCCGTCCTCCGCCGACAGGCCCGCCGCGGCACCGGAGCCGCGCCGGCCCGGCGCCTCGAAGGAGAGCATGAAGGGCACCGAGGGGTCGAAGAAGCTCTTCAGCGCGGCGAAGGGCACGACGACCTTCTCGGGAATGTCATTGAAGGTGAGCTTGACCTCGAACCGGTCGTCGAGAACGGTGAGGTCCCAGAAACGGTGCTGGAGGACGATGGTCATCTCCTCCGGATACTGGCTGCGCAGGCGCTTGGAGATCATGGCCCCCGGCGCGCGGGTGTCGAAGGAAATGTAGAAATGATGCTCGCCGGGCAGGCCTTCCTCGACGACGCGCCGGAGCACCGTGCGCACGATGCCGCGTGCCGCCTCTTCGGCCAGAGCCTCGTAGTCGATCGCGTGGCTGGAC
>JALUTE010000495.1 GCA_027058255.1 Methyloligella sp.
ATCTCGCCCCACGGGAGATGATCGGCTCCTGGGCCGGGGAGCTCGGACAGACCCAGTTCCTGCCCCGGCACTACGCCGACCATGCGGTGGACTATGACGGGGATGGGCGACGCAACCTCTTGACAAGCGTGCCGGACGTTCTGGGCTCGACCGCACGGTTTCTCAAGCATCTCGGCTGGCGGCGCGGCGAGCCCTGGCTGGAGGAGGTGGTCATCCCGGCGCGCCTGCCGTGGAAGGAGGCGGACATCGCCATCCGCCATCCGCGCGCCTATTGGGCCCGCCTGGGCGTGACCCGACGGGACGGGCGGGCGCTGCCGCGCGATGCCATGCCGGTGTCTCTGCTCCTGCCCATGGGGCGAACGGGGCCCGCCTTTCTGGCCTATGAGAATTTCCGCGTCTATCTGGAGTGGAACGAATCCCTGAACTACGCCACCACCGCCGCCTATTACGCCACGCGCCTTGCCGGAGCGCCGCCCCTGCGGCCCATGCGCGGCAAGATCGCCATTTTCGGCTACAAGGAGACCAAGGCCTTGCAGGCCCTGCTCAACCGGCGGGGCTTCGATGCCGGAGAGGTGGACGGCAAGCTCGGCCGGCGCACCCGGGCGGCCGTCAAGGCAGCGCAATTGCGCTATGGCCTGCCCGCCGACTCCTATCCGACGCCGGCGCTGATGCGGCGCCTCAGGCAGGGCCCGTGAGCGGCGGGCGGCGATGCGGGCGGCGATCGCCATGCCACGCGGCGGCGCGAGCGAGACGAGCGGGGGCGGCCTTCCATGACACGCTACATTCTGGCCATTGATCAGGGCACGACCTCCACGCGGGCGATCCTGTTCACGCATGCGCTCGAGATCGCGGGGCTCGGCCAGCAGGAGTTCGCGCAGCATTTCCCGCAACCGGGCTGGGTGGAACACGACCCGGAGGACATCTGGCAGACCACCCTCGCCACCTGCCGCACGGCCCTCGCCGAGGCGGGCGCCGAGCCCGCCGACATCGCCGCCATCGGCATCACCAATCAGCGCGAGACGACTATCTTATGGGACCGGGAGACCGGCCGGCCCATCCACAGGGCCATTGTCTGGCAGGACCGGCGCACCGGAGAGGCATGCGAGGCGCTGAAGGGCGCGGGGTGCGAGGCGGAGGTGACCGGGCAAACGGGGCTCCTGCTCGACCCCTATTTCTCGGCAACGAAGATTGCCTGGCTGCTCGACCATGTCGAGGGCGCCCGCGCGGCGGCGGAGGCCGGCCGGCTCGCCTTCGGCACGGTGGACACGTTCCTCCTCTGGCGCCTGACGGGCGGAAGACGCCACGCCACCGATGCCACCAATGCGAGCCGCACGCTCCTGTTCGACATCCACCGGCAGGACTGGAGCGCGGACCTGCTCACGCTTTTCGGCGTGCCGCGGGCCATTCTGCCCGACGTTCTGGACTGCGCTGCCGATTTCGGGCTCACCGACCCGGCCATCTTCGGCGCGGCGATTCCCGTTCTCGCCATGGCGGGCGATCAGCACGCGGCCACTGTGGGGCAGGCCTGCTTTGCACCGGGCATGATGAAATCCACCTATGGCACCGGCTGCTTCGCGCTCCTGAATACGGGTGAGACGCCGGTCGCCTCGCGCCACCGCCTGCTCACCACCACGGCCTATCGCCTCGATGGCAAGGCGACCTATGCCCTGGAGGGCGCCATCTTCATCGCCGGCGCCGCCGTCCAGTGGCTGCGCGACGGGCTGGGGCTGATCGAGACGGCGAGCGAGGCCGGGCCGCTTGCTGCCGGCGCCGACCCGGCCCAGGACGTCTATCTGGTGCCCGCCTTCGTTGGGCTTGGCGCGCCGCACTGGGATGCCGAGGCGCGCGGCGCCCTCTATGGCCTCACCCGGGGAACGGGGCCGCGCGAGCTCGCCCGGGCGGCGCTCGAGAGCGTCTGCTTCCAGACCGCGGACCTGCTCGATGCCATGCGCGCGGACTGGGGCGGGGGCGGGTCGTCTGAGGCTACGGTGCTGCGGGTGGATGGCGGCATGGTGGCCTCCGACTGGACCATGCAGCGCCTTGCCGATCTTCTCGATGCGCCGGTGGACCGGCCCCGCACCCTGGAGACCACGGCGCTCGGCGCGGCCTATCTCGCGGGGCTGCGGGCGGGCCTCTGTCCCGAGCCGGAGACCTTCGCCCGGGGCTGGGCGCTCGATCGCCGCTTCACACCCGCCATGGACTCGGGCGAGCGGGCGCGCCGTCTCACAGGTTGGCGGAACGCCGTCTCGCGCACCCTGACGCAAAGGGTACAGGCTCGCCGCTCTTGACAGGGACAGGTGCTCTATCTAGAAC
>JALUTE010000496.1:0-4342 GCA_027058255.1 Methyloligella sp.
ATCGCGCGCGCCCCAATCTGCGGCTGCTGCGGCCGTGGAGCGGCAAATCGCCAGGGCCGCGCGCGATTGCCGGCGCGGTGCGGGTCTCGACGGCCTCGGCCATTGCGGCCGGCTCTGGCTCTTGCGCGCCCGCGAGGCGGGCCGGTACTTCTGGGCGCGGGGGCGGTCTGCAAGTCAAACCTTGGCCAACCGCGCCTGCCGGCATGGGGCCGGCGCGCCGCTTGCCCATGCCTTTTTGCTGAGCCTGTCGAACGCCCTCATTTTCGGTGGCGTGGCGCGCAGCGAGGCGGCGTCCGAGGCGCAAGCCTGCCTCTATGGCCTCGCCCATGGCATCAGCGGCCGGCCGCTCGGCCGCGAGGAGGCTCTGGCGCTTCAGCCCGGCACGCCCGTGCGCCCGATCGTGCCCGTGGGCGTGCATGTGCTCATTGCGCTGCAGACGTTCTTGAGCATCGTGCTCGTCTTCCTCGTGGCGCTGGCCGCGCGCAACCGCTTCCGCGCCGGGTGAGGGCGTGGTCCGCGGCTGGTGGTGGTGGGAGCGTGTCGTGACACGCAAAGCAGAGAGACGCTTTTGGCTCTATATCCTCGCAAGCAAACCTCGTGGGGTGCTTTATGTCGGGGTGACGAATGATCTGGTGCGCCGCGTTTGGCAACACCGCGAGGGCGTTGTCGATGGCTTCACCAGGAAGTATTTCGTTCGTAAGCTTGTCTATTTCGAGGAGCATGCAACCGCTGAAGCGGCGATCGAGCGCGAGAAGAAGCTCAAACGCTGGCGTCGCGCCTGGAAGGTGGCGCTCATCGAGAAATCGAACCCTTATTGGCACGACCTTTTCGAGGAGATTGCCGCTTAGCATGGGCGTGTCCATGTCGCGTCACTGCGCTATTCATTGGTACGGCCCCCTCGTCATCCCGGATGCGCCGCAGCATGGAGTGCAAGAGGCGTAGGACGAGCAAAGCGAGGACAGGGGCAAGAAGAGAGCGGAATGGCGCGGTGCCACCCTTTCGTCATCCCGGATGCGCCGCAGCATGAGCAAAGCGAATGATGCGGCGCAAATCCGGGATCGCCCCACGAACGCAACCCCGACTGCTGTCGTCCGCAGCATGAGATCCCGTGTCTGCCGCGCACCACTGCGTGCTGCGCCGCGCACGGGATGACGAATGGCGCAGTGCCCACCCCTCGTCATCCCGGATGCGCCGCAGCATGAGCAAAGCGAATGATGCGGTGCTGATCCGGGATCGCCCCACGAACGCAACCCCGACTGCTGTCGTCCGCAGCATGAGATCCCGTGTCTGCCGCGCACCACTTCGTGCTGCGCCGCGCACGGGATGACCCGGGGGGTGGGCACGACGTCACGCTGCAGCGCGTGCGGGGTGACGGACGCGAAGATTGGGGTTAGATAGAAGACCGGAGCCGCGGCTGAGCTTGGGAGCAACCGAACGTGACGAGACCCAAGACACTCTACGACAAGATCTGGGACGAGCATCTGGTGGACGAGGCCGAGGATGGCACCTGCCTCCTCTATATCGACCGCCATCTCGTCCACGAGGTCACCAGCCCGCAGGCCTTCGAGGGTCTGCGCATGACGGGGCGCACCGTGCGGGCGCCGGACAAGACGCTTGCGGTGGTGGACCACAACGTGCCGACCACGGACCGCTCCAAGGGCATCGACGACCCAGAGAGCCGCATCCAGGTCGAGGCGCTGGCCAAGAACTGCGCCGAGTTCGGCATCGAGTACTACAATGAGCGCGACCCGCGCCAGGGCATCGTCCACATCATAGGCCCGGAGCAGGGCTTCACCCTGCCCGGCACCACCATCGTCTGCGGCGACAGCCACACCTCCACCCATGGCGCCTTCGGTGCGCTTGCCCATGGCATCGGCACCTCGGAGGTGGAGCATGTGCTAGCAACGCAGACCCTCATCCAGAAGAAGGCCAGGAACATGCGCGTCACGGTGGACGGCGCGCTGCCCGAGGGCGTGACGGCCAAGGACATCATCCTCGCCATCATCGGCGAGATCGGCACCGCCGGCGGCACGGGCCATGTGATCGAATATGCCGGCGAGGCGATCCGGGCACTCTCCATGGAAGGGCGCATGACGGTCTGCAACATGACCATCGAGGCCGGCGCCCGCGCCGGGCTCATCGCGCCGGACGAGAAGACCTTCGCCTTCCTCGAAGGGCGCCCGCGGGCCCCCAAGGGCGCCGCCTGGGAGCAGGCGCGCGCCTATTGGGAGACGCTGCACTCCGATGAGGAAGCGGCCTTCGATGCCGAGGTGCGGCTCGATGCCTCCAACCTGCCGCCTCTGGTCACCTGGGGCACGAGCCCGGAGGATGTGGTCTCGATAACGGGCCGCGTGCCGGACCCGGCCGGCGTGGAGGACGAGGCCAAGCGCGCCGCCATGGAGCGGGCGCTCGCCTATATGGGGCTCGAGCCCGGAACGCGCGTCACCGACATTGCCATAGACCGGGCCTTCATCGGCTCCTGCACCAATGGGCGGATCGAGGATCTGCGCGCCGCCGCCGCCATTGCCAAGGGCCGGCGCGTGCACGAGAGCGTAAACGCCATGGTCGTGCCCGGCTCGGGCCTCGTGAAGGAGCAGGCCGAGGCGGAGGGGCTGGACGCGATCTTCACCGAGGCCGGTTTCGAGTGGCGGGAGCCCGGCTGCTCCATGTGCCTCGCCATGAATGCGGACAAGCTGGAGCCGGGCGAGCGCTGCGCCTCCACCTCCAATCGCAATTTCGAGGGCCGTCAGGGCCGCCTCGGGCGCACCCATCTCGTCTCGCCCGCCATGGCCGCGGCCGCTGCCATTGCCGGGCGCTTCGTGGATGTGCGGGAGATGGCCCGGGAAGGCTAGCGGCGCTTCACCTTCTCCTTCACCCTCTCGCCATGCGCCGATCCCGCGGGCCGGCTCATATCCTTGTTGCCCGTTATTCCTCGTCGCCCGTTACGAACGCGGTGAGGCGGAGGGACCGCGTGACGGGCGGGCGATGCGCACGGGCAGGCGCCGCGCGCCCCAATCGCCCGGCTCGGCCTCGAAGACGCCGGCACAGCGCGTCCCGCATCGCCGGCAGGCGCCGCGCTCGTCCAGCGCCCAGGCGGTGATGCGATAGCCCTCGCGGCCGATCAGACGGGCCCCGCAGCCATGGCAATAGGTGCTCTGGCCAGCGGGGTCGTGAATGTTCCCCGTATAGACGTAGCGCAGGCCCTTATCCAAAGCGATCCTGCGCGCCCTCTTCAGCGTCGCCGGCGGGGTCGGCGGCACGTCCCGCATCTTCCAGTCGGGATGGAAGGCGGAGAAATGGAGCGGGACATCCAGACCGAGCCGGTCCGCGATCCAGCCGCTTAGCGCGTCGATCTCCTGGTCCGAATCGTTGTGCCCGGGAATGAGAAGCGTCGTGATCTCCAGCCAGACCTCCGTCTCATGGCGGACATGGTCGAGCGTCTCCAGCACGCTCGCAAGGCGCGCCGTGCAGAGCTTGCGATAGAAGGTTTCCGTGAAGCCCTTGAGGTCGATATTCACGGCATCCATGACGGAGAAAAACTCCGCGCGGGCTTTCTCGGTGATATAGCCCGCGGTCACGGCCACGTTCCGCAGCCCCCGGGCGCGGGCGAGGCGGGCCGTGTCGACCGCATATTCGAGGAAGATCACCGGGTCGTTGTATGTGTAGGCGATGGAGCGCGCGCCCACCGCCTGCGCGGCCTCGACGATCGCCTCGGGGGATGCCTCGTCCTGAAGAACGTCGAAGGCGCGGGCCTTGGACATGTCCCAGTTCTGGCAGAACTTGCAGGTGAGGTTGCAGCCCGCCGTGCCGAAGGAGAGCACCGGCGTGCCGGGCAGGAAATGATTGAGCGGCTTCTTCTCGATGGGGTCGACACAGAAGCCCGAGGAGCGGCCATAGGTGGTGAGCACGATCCGGTCGCCTTCACGCGCCCGCACGAAACAGAGACCCCGCTGGCCGTCATGGAGCCGGCAGAAACGGGGGCAGAGATCGCACTGGATGCGGCCATCGGGGAGCCTGTGCCAATACCGGCCCGGGTGGCCGTCGAATGTTTCGGACACTTGGCGCGCTTGCCGCGCGTGTACTGGGTTCATACACTCGAACTGGGAAGGAAGCATCGCGAGTTCAAGCATCGGGCGCCATAACCGCGTATGCCGTTTGGCGGCGTCGGGCGCACTGAGGTCCCGGCAGGCGCAGCCTGTCGACAAGGCCGGGCGTTCCGGTCGATGCGCATTCAAGCATGAGACCCGCATGTTTCAGCAGTTCGACAAGAGGGTTCGGCCACCGGCTGTCGCCGGCGCCTTCTATCCTGCGAGCCCGACGCGCCTTGCACGCACCGTGGAGG
>JALUTE010000496.1:4352-7486 GCA_027058255.1 Methyloligella sp.
GCCTATGGCAGGGCCGTCGATGCCAGCCGGGCGATCATTGCACCGCATGCGGGCTATGGCTATTCGGGGCCGGTGGCGGGCGAAGCCTTTGCCGCTGTTGCCGCCCTGCGCGGACGGGTGCGGCGCGTGGTCGTGGTGGGGCCGGCCCATTATGTGGGCTTTCGCGGAATCGCAGCGCCGTCGGCAGAGCGCTTCGCCACGCCGCTTGGCGAGATGAGCGTGGACGCGCCGGCGATCTCGGCGCTTGCGCAGGCGGGACGCGTCACCGTGGACGATGCACCCCACGCGCCCGAGCACGCGCTCGAGGTCGAGCTGCCCTTCTTGCAGGTCCTGTTCGGGGCCGTTCCCATCGTGCCGCTTGTCTGCGGGAGATCGGACCCCGAGGCCGTCGCCGATATCCTCGCAGATGTCTGGGACGAGGAGACCCTCGTCGTTGCGAGCTCCGACCTCTCCCACTATGAGGACTATGAAAGCGCCCGGCAGCACGATGCGCGCACGGCGGCCGCGATCGAGCGTTTCGACGTCGCGGCCATCGGGCCACAGGATGCCTGCGGCCATCTCGCGGTGAACGGGCTGCTGCTGGCCGCGAGGCGGCGCGGCTATCGGATCACGCGGCTCGACCTGCGCTCCTCCGGTGACACGGCCGGCGACAAGCGCCGAGTCGTGGGCTATGGCGCCTGGGCCATCCTTGCGGCCTGGGGTGATGGCTGAGGCGCGCGTTCATATCGGAACGTCCGGCTGGGTCTATCGCTGGTGGCGCGGGGTTTTCTACCCCGAGGCGCTGCCACAGCGCGCGTGGCTGGCCCATTATGTCCGCCATTTCAACACGGTCGAGATCAACGCCACCTTCTATCGGCTTCCGAACCCGGAAACCTTTGCGCGCTGGCGAGAGGCGGCGCCCCCGGGCTTCGTCTACGCGGTGAAGGCCAGCCGGCAGATCACCCACCTCAAGCGGCTCAAGGATTGCGCCGAGGCGCTCTCGCGTTTTCTGGACGCGGCGCGCGAGCTCGGGCCGGCGCTCGGCCCCATTCTCTACCAGCTTCCGCCGAGCCTGAAGGCCGACCCCGAACGCCTTGCCGATTTTGCCGCGATCCTGCCTGGCGGAGCGATCCATGTCTTCGAGTTCCGCGACGCGAGCTGGTTCACCGAGGCGGTGCGGGCCATGCTCGAAGAGGCGGGGCACGCCTTCTGCATCCACGACCATCACGGCATGGCGGTGCCACGCTGGGTCACGGGGCCGGTTGCCTATTGGCGCTTTCACGGTCTCTCGCGCGCACCGGACAGCGGCTATGGCGAGGCCCGGCTTCGGCCGGCGGCAGCAGAGATGCGTCGCACGCTCTCGCAAGGCCGCGATGTCTACGCCTATTTCAACAATGATGCGCATGGCTGCGCCGTGCGCGATGCCGCCCGGCTCAAGACCCTTGTCGAGGCGTGCCAAGACCCGCCCTCGCCCGCTGCGGGCCTCGATGCGCCCTAGGCACCGCGCCGGACCTATGCCGCGTCGATCTCGGAGAACACCTTCCTGGCGATCCGGAAACATTCGACGCCGGCGGGAATGCCGCAATAGACGGCGATCTGAAGCAATATGGCCCTGAGCTCCTCGCGGCTCACCCCATTGGTGATGGCCCCCTTGAAGTGCAGCTCGAACTCGTGCATGCGCCCAAGCGCCGCCAGCATGCCGAGATTGAGCATGGAGCGCTGCTGGAAGCTCAGCGTGTCGTCGCCCCAGCAGGTGCCCCAGCAATGCTCGGTCACCATCTCCTGAAAGGGGGCGGAGAAGTCGTCGGCATTGGCGAGCACCTTCTCGACATAGTCGGCGCCGAGCACCTTCTTGCGGGCGGAAAGGCCGCGCTCGTATTTTTCCCTGTCCATCGTGTCTGCCTCCCGATGCCAATGGGGTTCCGATCCGTGCGCGCAGCATAGCCCGGAATCGCGCGGGGCGTGTGTCGACTTAAGGCTGGTCGGCGCCGACACGCTCCAGGACATGGCCTGCGAGATAGAGAGAGCCACAAATGAGCACCCGCACCGGCCGCCGGCCGTAGGCGGCGAGCCTCTCCAGAGCGTCCTGCAGATCGTCCACATCGCTGGCGGGCATGCCGGCCTCGCGCGCGATGGTGGCAAGCTCTGCCGGAAGGTGGCCGCGTCTGGAGCCCGGCACCGGAACCGTGCAGACCTGCCGGGCGAGGCCGCGAAAGGCGGAGAAAAAGGCCGCCGCATCCTTGTTGCGCATCATCCCGACCACCAGGAGAAGGGGCTTGGGCGCCCTGTCCTCGAAATCCGCCATGGCGGCCGCGAGCGCCTGGGCCGCCGCAGGGTTGTGCCCGCCATCGAGCCAGAGCTCGGAGCCTTCGGGCAGCAGGGCGCCGAGGGGCGTGGCGGTCAGGTTCTGAAGCCGTGCCGGCCAGCGGGCACCCCTCAGACCGCGCTCGAGGGCCTCGTCCACGGTGGCGCCATTGCGTGGGCGCAGCGCAGATCCCGCGCCCTGCAACAGGGCGAGGGCGGCCGCGATGGCGGTGCCGGCATTGGTGATCTGATGCCGCCCCGCAAGCGCGGGCAGGGGCAGGTCGTGCAGGGTGTGTGCGCTCTGATAGACCAGCCGGCCATGCTGCTCGAACGCCTCCCAGTCGACGCCGGCCTGCAGGAGCGGCGCATCGACGGCGCTGGCGCGGGCCTCCAGCACCTCCATGGCGGCCGGCTCCTGCGGGGCGACCACGCAGGGCGCGCCCGGCTTCAGGATGCCGGCCTTCTCGCCGGCGATGTCCTCCAGCCGATCGCCGAGAAAATGCGCATGGTCCACCGAGATCGGCGTGATGATCGTGAGGGCCGGGCGGGCCACCACATTGGTCGCGTCCAGACGGCCGCCAAGGCCGGTCTCCAGCAGCAGCACATCCGCCGGGTTTTCCGCGAAGGCGAGGAACGCCGCCGCAGTGGTGATCTCGAAAAAGGTGATGGGCGCGCCCCGATTGGCGGCGGCCGCGCGGGTCAGAACGTCGGCGAGCGCGGCCTCCGAGATGGGCCGGCTGCACGGGCCGGGCCCGCCCTTGCCGTTGCCCGCTCCCTCGCCGGCCGGGGCCGCCAGTTGAATGCGCTCGTGAAAGCGCAGGAGATGAGGCGAGGTGAACATGTGCACACCC
>JALUTE010000497.1 GCA_027058255.1 Methyloligella sp.
ATCGGCCCCTCCGAGGCGTGAGCGGCTCGGGACGGCTCCCGCCCTCCCCCTTCAGGCGAGAACGTCTGGCACCCCCCTCCTGGCGGACGGTCCGGCAGCGGCGGCACGCGCCCTTTGCGGGCCGGGGTTGCGGGCCGCGGCCCCAATGTTCATGCCGGCCCTGGCGTCTCGCACCGCGGCCGGCCTGAACCGTCCGGTCGGGGTTGAAAATCCCGACCGGTTGAGAGGGTCAGCCGTCCGAAGCGCGCAGGACCAGGGTGCCGCCCTCCTCGCCGAGCATGAGGCCCTGGGCCGCGAGGGCGCGCGCCAGCGCTGCCGTGCCGCCGGGATAGTCGAGGCTGATCTCCGCGCCCCGGGCCGACAGCACGCCCACATCGAGATTCTCGACGCCCGGCAGGGCCGCGAGGCGGCGGCGGATGGCCTGCCATGCGCCGAGGCCATTGAAGAGCACGGTAAAGCGCACGGTCTCGGGCGGCCCCGCATTTGCGCTCACAAGGCCCATGGCCTGCGCCTCGACCGCCTTCCACCGCCCCTCGATGACGCCAAGCCCCACAACCGCCGCAAGCTCCGCCGTATAGGCGAAATCGCCATCATAGATGCGCCAGGCACGCGCAAGATGGATGGGACCCACCGCATCGCGACCGGCGAGGGTGACCTGGAGCTTGGTGCGGTCCGGCGAGGGCTCGGCCACGGCGATCACGATCTGCGCCTGGCCATAAGTCTCGGCAAGGCTTTGCAGCATGGTCGCATCGCCCGCGAGCACACCCTGGACCAGCTCCGGCGTCACGCGGCTCGACGGCGCCTTGAGCCGAAGGGGCGTCAGCGCATGGGCAAGATCGAGACCCCGCCAGGCGGCATGCCACAGCCGGCGTGCCTTATCCGGCGCCCCGGCCGGGGGGCGCAGCCTGGGCCCGCCTGCCGCTCCCGCTGTCCCGGCGCCATTGCGATTACCGGGGCCGGGCTCCGCATTCGCACCCGTCTCGGCGCCGGCTCCGGCACCGTCGCGATAGACGGGCACGAGGATGGTGGGCGGGGCCTGGCGCTCGATGAAGGGCAGGCCATAGCTGCGCAACAGCGCCCGCACGGCGCGTGGCCGGAAGGTGTAGTCGAGGGTTGCGAGATACTCCGTCGCCGAATTGCGCTCGTCGCGCACGCGGAACCCCTTGATGAGGTCCTGAATGCGCTCGAGGCCGAGATGCGGCAGGCGGGCATAGGCGGTCACGGGCACCAGCCGCTTCACCAGGGAGCGGAACGCCCGCACATCGCCGTCCGCGAGCGCGCGCCGCTTGGCCGTCACCGCGTCCTTCGCCACCGCGTCCACGGGGAAATTGGCGACGGTGTAGACTTTCGGCGCCTGCGCCGCCGCGGCGCCGGGCGCGTTGGCGGCGAGCGCCGCCACCACAACCGATGCCGCCGCCGCTGCCAGAATGCCTCTTGCGCCCAAAATCCTGGTCATGGAGCCACCCGCCTATGCCGCCCGTGCCGAGGCGCTCTGCCCGATCTCGCGCCCATCTCCTGCGACCAATGGGGCAAAATTGCGGAGCTGTCCACACCCGGCTGGCGAAGGGCGGTGAGAGCTGCTAGGAGCCCGAGGGGAAACACCCTGCGCAGGGGGGCGAAAGAGGTCGGCGATGGGCGAGGGCGAAGAGAGAGGCAGCGCGCGTGTCAAGGGGCCGAAAGGCGGCCTCGGCTATCGCGATGCCGGCGTGGACATCGACGCCGGCGAGGCGCTCGTGCGGGCCATCGCACCGCTTGCCAGGGCGACGGAGCGGCCCGGCTCCATGGGCGCCATCGGCGGCTTTGGCGGGCTGTTCGACCTTTCGGCGGCGGGCTTTCGCGATCCGGTTCTGGTGGCGGCGACGGATGGGGTCGGCACCAAGCTGGAGATCGCCATCGAGACGGGGAATCACGCCAGCATCGGCATCGATCTCGTTGCCATGTGCGTGAACGATCTGGTGGTGCAGGGGGCCGAGCCGCTCTTCTTTCTGGACTATTATGCCTGCGGCAAGCTGGATGTGGCCACGGCCGAGGCGGTCGTGGCGGGCATCGCCGAGGGCTGCCGCGAGGCCGGGGCCGCGCTCATCGGCGGCGAGACGGCGGAGATGCCGGGCATGTATGGCGCGGGCGCCTATGATCTGGCGGGTTTCGCCGTGGGCGCGGTGGAGCGCGGCGCAATCCTGCCGCGCCGGGATCTCGCGCCGGGGGACGTCATTCTCGCCCTGCCCGCATCGGGGCCGCATTCCAACGGCTACTCGCTCATTCGCAAGATTCGCGCGCTCTCGGGCCTTTCCTGGC
>JALUTE010000498.1 GCA_027058255.1 Methyloligella sp.
GTTGATGCCTCCATTCGATGCACCGCCCGCTGCGCACTGGCCGCGCGACGGCGTTCACGCCCCCGCTCACCCGCCAAGTCCGAGCTCCCCGGCCAGGGCCTCGATGCGCGCCAGCGCCTGGCCGTCACCGTCGAAATTCTTGCGGGCATCGGCCAGCGCCTTGAGCGCCGCCTCGCGCTTTCCGAGCACCGTATAGGCCCGCATCAGTCTGAGCCAGCCCCCGAGATCCTTGCCATTGGCCTTCAGCCGGCTGGCGAGCCGCGCCACCATCTGATTGATCATCTGCGCCCGGTCGGCGGCCGACATGCTCTGGGCAGCCGCCACGTCCTCAGCCGTCGGCCCGGGCGCCGCATCGCGGCGGGCCATCATGGGCCCGCTGGCGCGGCTCGGCCCGCTGCGGGCTGTCATTTGCGCGCCCGCGCCCGTCCCGCCGCCCTTGGCAGCGCCGCTGGCCCGGGCCTCGGCGATCTTCAGCCGCTCAGCCACCAGGCCGCGCCAGGGCGCATCCTTCGGGGTTTCCTTGAGAAGCGCTGCGTAGCGTTTCACCGCCTCGGCGAAATTGCCATCCTGCTCCGCCGCCATGGCGAGCCAGAACCGGGCCTTCGGGCGATCCGGATCCGCCGCCACGACCTTGACGAAGATTTTGCGCGCCCGCTCGTCGACGACGCCGTTCTTGGAGAGGACCAGAGCTTCTGCCAGACCTGCAAGCCTGTCGGTGTTCTCGCCCAGAATGCGGATCGCGCGATCATAGGCGTCGGCCGCCCGGTCATACTGGCCAAGACGCAGATAGACGGGGGCGATCACGTTCCAGCCCATGCCGTCCTCGGGGTGCGCACGCAAGCGCTCTTCCACGCGCGCGACCAGCGCCGCGATGCGCGCACCGCCCTCGGGCGCCTGCAGCCGTGCGGCCCGGGGCATGTCGGGCATGCCGGGGGAGCCGAAACCGAGATAAAGGAAAAGGGCCATGCCCGGCACGAACACGGCAGTGCCGATCACGGCCGCGCGCCATGCCCCGCGCGTCTTGGCCGGCGCTGCGTCCGCCGCCTCCTGCGCGCCGGTGACACCCGATTGCTCCGCGTCCGCCTCACCGGCCAGCTCGCCGGACTGGGCGGCCTGAGCCAGAATACGGCGCGAGATCTCCGCCCGCGCGGCCTCGGCCTCCGCCTCGCCAATGAGGCCGCGCTCGAGATCGGCGTCCACTTCCCGAAGCTGATCGCGATAGACGGCAAGCTCATGGGCGGAATCCGCCCCCGCCTCCCGTGCTCCCGAGAGAAGCGGCCGGAGCAGCACCGCAAGGGCTGCACCCGTCAACAGAACGATAATCACCCAGATCAGCATGTCGGCGGGGTCTCGCTATTTTTGCACAGCTCTATAAGGGATAGGCAGTCCGGTGGCGCACGACAAGCCTCTCGCCACTGGAACAGATCAATTTGTCGCGGGTACGGCATGCCGCCTGACACGCGCGCTCCGGGCATCGCGGCATGCCATGGCAGGGCCGGGCGCTGTTTTCCGCCTCTTGTCGCAAGCACGACGAGGGCCGGAGCGTCGGTGCTCCGGCCCCCTCTCGCTCAAAGGCGGAAAGCGGATAAGGCAGCGGGCGCGCCGGCCCACACGGTCAACTGACGTTGCGCCAGGTCCCGTCCGGATTGCGGCAGGCCGTGCCCCGCATGGTCCGCGGCTGGCCGTCGATATAGATGGTGTGCGTGTAATCGCGGCAGTCGCGATCGCGCATCTTGTAGGGCCGTCCCGGAACCACCATGCCATAATGGCCCGAATCCGGGTTGCGCCATGGCGTCGCCACGCCGGAGCGCCCCTTTTCCAGGGCCGTATACTCCGCATAGGCCGCCGCGCGGCGGTCATGCTCGTCGAGGGCGCGACCGATCTCGCTGCCGACAATGCCGCCGATCACGGCCCCAAGCGCCGTCGCCACGACCTTGCCCGAGCCCTTGCCGACCTGATTGCCCAGAATGCCACCTGCGACCGCACCGATCGCGAGCCCGGCATCCGACCGCGTCGGTTCACCATGCGGGCCGCTGCACGCTGCAAGCAACAGCGAAACGGACAGGACGGCAGATATGCGTACCATCATCATGTCGTGCCCCGATCTCGTATTGGATGAGCCTTTGTCCGAACGGCCGCCCTTCCCGCAACGACCCGTCCAGATTCGATACCAACCCTCTCGCGCCAATCAATCGCTCGATTCGGGCGAAATTTCGACCGGTTTTCTTCCGGCCTCTTGGCATTTTCCAAGACTCAAGCTGAACGGGAACTGAATGAAGGGTGGGGAACGG
>JALUTE010000499.1 GCA_027058255.1 Methyloligella sp.
CCACCCGCCCGCCCTTCGACTGGGCCGATCCCTTCCGCCTCGACGACCAGCTCCGCGAGGAGGAGCGGCTCGTTGCCGAGACGGCCCGGCGTTTCGCCGAGGACAAGCTCGCGCCCCGCATCCTCGAGGCCTTCCGCAGCGAGACCTTCGATCCCGCCATCATGCGCGAGATGGGCGAGTTGGGCCTTCTGGCCATCACCCTGCCCGAGGCCTGGGGCGGGTCGGACCAGGGCTATGTCGCCTATGGGCTCGCTGCGCGGGAGGTGGAGCGGATCGACTCGGGCTATCGCTCGGCCATGAGCGTGCAGTCGAGTCTCGTCATCTGGCCCATCTTCGCCTATGGCTCCGAGGCGCAGAAGGCGCGCTTCCTGCCGGGCCTTGCCAGCGGCGAGACCATCGGCTGCTTCGGCCTGACGGAGCCCGATGCCGGGTCCGATCCGGGCGCCATGCGCACCAAGGCCCGCAAGGTGGAGGGCGGCTGGGTCCTCGACGGCGCCAAGACCTGGATCTCCAACGCGCCCATCGCCGACATCGCCATCGTCTGGGCCAAGGACGAGGCCGGCACCGTGCGCGGCTTCATCGTCGAGCGCGGCATGGCGGGCTTCTCAACGCCCAAGATCGAGGGCAAGTTCTCGTTGCGCGCCTCGATCACCGGTGAGATCGTGCTCGAGGGGGTGCGCGTGCCCGATGAAAATCTGCTTGCGGGCGTCTCGGGCCTCAAGGGCCCGTTCGGTTGCCTCAACCGGGCGCGCTACGGCATTGTCTGGGGCGCCATGGGGGCGGCGGAGGCCTGCTGGCACGCGGCTCGGCGCTACACGCTGGAGCGCAGGCAGTTCGGCCGTCCGCTCGCGGCCAATCAGCTCATCCAGAAGAAGCTCGCCGACATGCAGACCGAGATCGCCCTGGGGCTCCAGGGGGCGCTGCGCCTCGGGCGGATGATGGACGAGGGGCGCGCAGCGCCGGAGCTCGTCTCCCTCATGAAGCGCAACAATTGCGGCAAGGCGCTCGCCATCGCCCGCGAGGCCCGCGACATGCATGGCGGCAACGGAATCGTGGACGAGTTCGGCGTCATCCGGCACATGCTCAATCTCGAGACCGTCAACACCTATGAGGGCACCCACGACATCCATGCCCTCGTCCTCGGCCGTGCCCAGACGGGCATCGCCGCCTTTTGAGGCCTGCGCGCGTCCGACAGGGGAGCGAGACGGCAAACCGAACGGTTCTATCGCTGATCGAGCTCGGCAAGGCGCATGGAGAGGTCCGGCACGGCCTGCGGGCTGAGACGCGCCTCCGGTCCATGCTCCGAGATCGTCCGATAGCCTCCCGCCTGCGGGTCGCGGTGCACCCAGGTCCGGCGCCTCACCGCGTCGATCACCCAGAGCTCGGCGATCCCGAAGCCGGCATAGAGCTCGGCCTTGCGGCCACGATCGAAGGCAAGGCTCGTATCGGCAATCTCGACGACGAGAAGCGCCGTCTCGGCGCTGAGCCCCGCAATGCCGCTCTCGACCGGATAGACCACCACATCCGGCTCCAGATAGGTGTCCTCGGAGAGGCAAAACGTCGTCTCCGGCACGAGCATGACATGATCGGGGCGACTGCGATACCAATGATCGAGAAGCCACGCCTTCAGCACCTCGTGGTGATTGCCCTTGGGTGACATGGGCACCAACTCCCCCCCGATGAGCTCGACCCGCTCGTCCTCCTGCATGAGTCCCAGCTCGACCATCCGCTCCACCTCGCGCACGGTGAAGCGGCGCCGGGCGAGCCCCTCGGCGGCGCGCGTCGTTCTCGAAGGCGGTGGTGCGATTCCAGTCATGGCCGACATGATAACCGAAGGACCAGGCCCCTTCCAGCGACCGTCCCCATTCGCGACCCTTGCACCTGCGCCCTTGCCCGCACGCCCGCACGCGCAGCCTCAGGCGGCGGCGCCGCCATTGGTGCCCCGGAAGAGCGAGGATATGAGATCGCCGACCCCGCCCGGAGCCGTGGGCAGGGATCCGGCGCGCACCGAATCGGCCGCGACGGCAAAAGGATTGCGCAGGGCCGGGCCATAGGCCGGATTGCCGGCGCAGCGGGACAAGGCGTCGCGCAGGGATTGCTCCGCCTGCTGAGCAAAGACACCCATGGCGAGCACCGCCAGATGGGGCGCCATGAGCGCCAGCACCCCCCGATCGACACCGCTTTCGGCTTCGATGCGCGCAAGGGTTTCGTCGTCCAGCGTGCGTGCCCCTTCTGCCCCGATCATGGCTTGCAGCGTCCGCCATCCACGCTCCTGAGCCGTCCGGTCGCGAAACAGGGCGGGATTGTCGCACAATGTCTGGTAACGCCCCTCCGCAAGCAGGTCGAGAAGCGCGAGCAGCCCGTCGGGCTTGTCGATCTCGCGTCTGAGACCCTCGGTGAGAATGGGGAGAAGATGCAGGACGGCGCGAGCGGCTTCCTCTTCGCCGATGTTCAGCCGCCGCCCCAGATTGGCGAAGGCCTGACCGCCCTGTGCGGCGGCGACCAACCGATAAAGGCGCATGGCCCGGCTCTCCTCGACACGCAGTACAAACATGCGGAGCGTTGTCGCAAACATTACGCCACATCCTCAGTTAAGCGCAAGCAAATCCTCCAATCCGAGCGAGATTAGGTCGCCCAAGACAATGATTCCGCGCGGCATACGAGCATCGCATACGCTGCCGGCGCGGGAGAAGCGGTGCCTCGACGCCATGGATTGGCGAGCAACGGCCATGTCTTCCTGCCAGCACTGGGAAGCTTGCGGGATATTGGCATCTGCAACACATGTGATACAGTCACGCTCTTGTCGCATTCCGAGGCGCATATTGGCGCAATGTTTCGTGGAGTTGCGCAATCCGTCACCGCATTACTCGCTCTGCAGCGGGAGAGGTGCCACGAGGAACGAAGATGGCTTGGATCGGAGGCAACCGGAACAATGATGACGGTGGTGTTCCGGGTGACATCTGACAAAGGGAGGAAGAGCGTGAGGGGCATGACGAACCGACTGCGCAGCCGGGCGGGGCTTGCGATGGCGCTGTTTCTGCTGGCGGCGACGGGCTTGAGCGCGGATGCGGCCGCTGACGAGCAAGACACCGCACGCTGGGGAGGCGATTACAAGATCTTCAGGCTGAACGGCGGCGCTCGGGCCTGCGAGCGAGCTTGCGAGAAGGACTGGAGCTGCCGCGCCTGGACCTTCATCAGACCGGCAAGCCAGTGCCGGTTGAAATACACCGTGCCGCCTCCGGCCGACAATCCGTGCTGCGTGAGCGGCGTCAAGCGCGTCGCCGACTCCGGCCCCGAAACGCAGGAGCGCCGCTGTGCCGCCTTCGCCAATCGTGCGATCGAGCAACAGGAGCAGAACCTCGCCGAGCGGTGCGGCTACACCGGCCCGCTCTGGCATCTCAACTATGGCCGCCACTATCGCCGTTGCCTCTCGCTCGGCCCGGCGGAGCGGCGCGCCGAGCGCGTGGAGCGCCGCGACGCCCTCAAGGCCTGCATCCAGTATGCGGACCGAAGCCGCCGGCTGGAGTGCGATCACTATGCCCGCCTCGCGGTGGCCCAGTTGAGGACCAACCAGGACAATGCGTGTGGCCTGACCGGCCGGCGATGGAGCGGGCGCTATCAGCGTCACTTCGACTGGTGCATGGGCGCGCAGCGCGCCGTGCGCTGGGACGAGGCCGCCCGGCGCGAGGCAGGGCTCGCCCGCTGCCTCGCCGGTTTCGCCGGCCCGCGCAACCAGGCCTGTGCGGATTTCGCGCGAATTCTCGTCAAGCAGTTCCGCAAGAACGAGAAATATCGCTGCGGGCGCAGCGGCCCCCACTGGCATGGCGACGAGGCCCGCCACTATCTCTGGTGCACCCAGAACAGCCCGGCGGCGCGCGAGCGGGTCATGCGGCGCCATCGCAAGGCGATCAAGAAGTGCAAGAGCGTGGGGCGTGCCCTCAAATTCATCTTCAAGTTCTAGGGGCGCGCACCAATCATGGGAGGGAACGGGATGCGTTCGATTGCAACCGCCGCACTGGCGGCCATCGCCTTTGCCGTCGCTCTGACCACAGGGCAGGAGCCTGCTCGGGCACAGCCGATGCAGGACACCATCATCCACTGGGGTGACTACAGCATTTTCAAGACCGAGGGCGGTTGGCGATCCTGTCGCCGTGCCTGCGCGAGCGATCCGCGCTGCAAGGCGTGGACCTATCTGCGCCGAGCGCGCCAGTGCCGTCTCAAGCACAGCCGGGGCGTCGAGCTTGCCAACCCCTGCTGCGTATCCGGCTATAAGCGCGTCGCGGCGTCACCTGCAGGCCGTCGGACCAAGCAGGCGTTCTGCGCCGACTATGCCGAGCAGGCGGTTCTGCGCCAGGATGAGAACCGCGCCGAGCGTTGCGGCTATCGCGGACGGCGCTGGAGCGACGATTATCTCGCCCATTATCGCTGGTGCCTCCGGGCCCGCCCGCGCCAGGCGGACGCCGAATCCCAGATCCGCACCGACGCGATCGAGCAGTGCCGCGCGACACGCGGCGGGACACGGCGCGCCAAATGCGAGCACTATGCGCGAACCGCCGTCGTTCAGGCCGAATCCAATCGCAAGGCCCGATGCGGCTTCCGCGGCGGGCGCTGGTCCGACGAGCGCCAGCGCCATTTCCGCTGGTGCATGACTGCCGGCGAGCAGGCGCCGGCCGAGGAGTTCCGCGTGCGCCAGAACATGCTCAAGAGCTGTTTTGCACAGGGCGGCGCGATCAATCAGGCTTGCCAGAGCTACGCAGGACAGGCCGTGCGCCAATACCAGGCGAGCGTGCAGGAGAATTGCGGCTTCCCGAACAAGGCCCGCTGGCATGCCAGCAATTGGCGCCATTACCAGTGGTGCCTGAATGCCAGCCCGCGCGCGCGCCGTGCCGAGACGCGGGCGCGTCGCATAGCGCTCGAGCGGTGCCGCGACCGGCGGGCGCAGCGGCGCGCCTGCCGCGCCTATGCGGACCGGGCGCTCGCCCAGATCCGGCGCTCCAACGCCAATGGTTGCGGCTATGACGGCCCGCATTGGAGCCTGCGGCGCGCCGACCATGTGCGCTGGTGCATGACCAATGGCCTCGCCGCGGCAGAGCGTACCGAAGGCGAGCGGGAGGCGGCCATTCGCACATGCGTGGCGGGCCGCGAGGTGATACCCGCGCCGATACCGCCGAGGCGCCTGAGGGCGCAATGCCGCGCCTATGCGGACCGGGCGCTCGCCCAGATCCGGCGCTCCAACGCCAATGGTTGCGGCTATGACGGCCCGCACTGGAGCCTGCGGCGCGCCGACCATGTGCGCTGGTGCATGACCAATGGCCTCGCCGCGGCGGAGCGCACCGAAGGCGAGCGGGAGGCGGCCATCGGCTCCTGCCTCGCCAAGCGCCCGCGCGGCCCCTCCCGGGCGGCGATCGAGTGCGGCGCCTATGCCGAGCGGGCCGTGCGCGCCAATGCGTTCAATGAGCGCTACGAGTGCGGCTTCACCAATCGGAGGCGCTGGCGTGCGGACCAGGACTGGCACTACCGGACCTGCCTGACCATGACCCCGGCGGAGCGGGCCGAGAATGAGCGCATACGGCGCCGGGCAGTTCAGCGCTGTGCGGTCAAACGCGGCGCGACGCCGCCCGCGCTCTGACGGACGGCCGGTCGCGTCGTGTTGGCGCGCGTGACGGCGCTGCGGCGCCCTTCGGGGTGCCGCAGCAAGTCTTGCCTGGCCTCCGCCACGGCCCTTGAGGCGCTGCCCCAACACGCCGGGCGCAGCCGGCGCCGGCGCGTCACATCGCAATCGACCGGCCGCTGCCCCTTGACGGCGCGCGCCCAATCGCTACACCAGCAGCCATGGCACCAAAGCGCATCGCAGCCGCCCTATGGGGGCGCTTCTCCGGCCTGGGGCTTGCCATGGCCGCAATGGCCCTGGCCATCGACCAGGGCTACAAATGGTGGATGCTCGCGGTCTACCGCATTCAGGAGCGCGGGCGCGTGACCGTGACACCTTTTCTCGACCTCATCTTCGTCAAGAACACCGGCATCTCCTACGGGCTCTTTTCCCAGGATGGCACCGCCGGCCAGCTCGTGCTCATCGCCATTGCCCTCGTGGCGAGCCTCGCCCTGACGGTCTGGCTGGCCCGGGCCGAGACACGGCTCGTCGCCGCCTCGGTCGGCCTCATCATTGGCGGCGCCCTTGCCAATGCCATCGACCGGGCGCTCCATGGGGGAGTTGCGGATTTCTTCTCGCTGCATGCGTTCGGTTTCTACTGGTATGTCTTCAACCTCGCGGATGTGGCCATTGTTGCGGGCGTGGTCGGCCTCCTGTATGACTTGGCTGTGCCGAATCGCGAAGACGCCTCAAATGCGACATAAATTCGAGCCCTGATCGGCTCGAAGCCATTGAAGGGGCGCTACCGGCACGCGACCATTGCGCGGCGCGGGCGCGATCGCACCGCGTCCGGCATGGGACGCCGGGACGGAACCTCGGGGACGGGACCCGTGACGGGATGAATACAGGGGAGCTTGGGGACATGCGCAGGGGCGGACATGCACGCTTTGGGCGAGCCTCCATGCGTTGGACCGCGCGCCTTGCAACCCTCATTGTGGCGGGCGCCTTTCTCGCAGGCTGCGGCTATGACGTTCAGCTCGAGGGCAAGGTCTTCGATGCCATCGGCCTCGGCACCAACTCCAAGAAGGCGCATCTCGAGCCCAAGCTGGCCCCGCGCAGCGGCCTCGTGCCACCGCCGGACACCGCGCGCCTTCCGCCGCCAGGCGCCGCAGGCGGCACGGCCGTGGCCAATGCGCCGGCAAGCTGGCCGGTCGATCCCGAGGTCCGGGCTGCGGCTCTGGAGGCCGATCGCAAGCGCCAGCTTCGCAAATATTGCGAGAGCCAGAATTGGCGTCGCGCCGTCGATGGGGATCGCTTGCCCGACACCATCGACCCGAAATGCCGCGGCTTCGCGCACGAGATGATCAACAAGGCCATGGCCGAACAGCGCGCCCAGCACGACCGCAATGTGGGGCCCGAGAAGGATTCCGTCTTCAAGCCGTGATGCCGGCCTTGCAGCGCTTGAGCCGGTGGCATGGCGCCTGCTCGTCACAATGGGCGCAACAGCGCCACATCCGTTGGCACGCCGGAATTCGTGCGAGGATTCGATGCGCCCTCGGCCTGGGTGGAATGCCCGCAGCCGCTGGCGCATGACACGGCCAGGGAGACATGCATGAATGTGCAAGCTCGCAGAGCACGCATCTCCGTCTTCATCAAGGCTCGCAGGAGAAACGCGGATGCCGGCAGCATGCGCATGCACCGGGCGATGCGACGTGCCTTCGCATGCGCGCTCGCCGCGATCCCCCTTCTCGCCGGTCTCGCCATGACCGCCCTTCCCTTCGCACCCGCCGAGGCGCGCCCCGAGCCGGGCAAGGCTTCGCGCGCGTCCCATTTCACCCTGGGAAACGGCATGCAGGTCGTGGTGATTCCCGACCACCGCGCCCCGGTGGTGACCCACATGGTCTGGTATCGGGTGGGCGCGGCCGACGAGCCGCCGGGCAAGTCCGGCATCGCCCATTTCCTCGAGCACCTGATGTTCAAGGGCACGGACAAGATCCCGCCCGGCGCCTTTTCCAAGATCGTCGCCCGGCTCGGCGGCCAGGACAACGCCTTCACGGGCCATGACGTCACGGCCTATCACCAGCGGGTCGCCAAGCAGCATCTCAAGCGCATGATGGAGATGGAGGCCGACCGGATGGTCAATCTGCGCCTCGCGGAGAAGGATGTGGTGACCGAGCGCGACGTCATTCTCGAGGAGCGGCGCTCGCGGGTGGACAACAGCCCGGCCAGCATATTGAGCGAGCAGGTGATGGCGGCGCTCTACCTGTCCCACCCCTATGGCCGGCCCGTGATCGGCTGGGAGCACGAGATCGCCAAGCTCAACCGCAAGGATGCGCTCGCCTTCTACAAGCGTTTCTACGCACCGAACAACGCCATTCTGGTGGTTGCCGGCGATGTGACGGCCGACGCGGTGCGCAAGCTCGCCGAGGCGACCTATGGCCGGATTGCCCCGGTCGAGAACGCCAGCCGCCAGCCGCGCCCGCAGGAGCCCAGGCAGCGGGCGCCACGCCGCGTGATCCTGAAGGATGCGCGCGCCGGCAAGGCCACTCTCGAGCGCCACTATCTCGCGCCCAGCTACACCACGGCCGAGCCGGGCGAGGCGGAGGCGCTGAGCCTCTTGATGAAGATCGCCGCCTCGGGTGCCACCAGCCGGCTCTACAAGACGCTGGTGGTGAAGGAGAAGAAGGCCTCGAGCGCCGGCGGCTGGTATTCGGGCACCGGGCTCGACTCGGGCCGGATCGGGCTTTACGCGGTCGCCGCCGACGGCGTGACCATCGCCGAGGTGGAGGCGGCCCTCGACCGGGTGCTCGAGGAGATCGTCGAGAACGGCGTGACGCGCGAGGAGCTCGAGCGGGCCCGCAAGGCCTATATCGCCGAGTTCGTCTATGCATCCGACAGCCAGTCCCGCCTTGCCCGGCGCTATGGCTGGGCGCTCGCCACCGGCCGCTCCATCGCGGACATTGAGAGTCTCCCGGAGCGTATCGGCAAGGTTTCTCTCGCGGACATTCAACGCGTGGCGAAAAGATATCTCGTGCCCGCCCGCTCGGTCACCGGCCTTCTGCTCCCCCTGCGCAAGCCGCAGGCACGCCGTGAGGGAGACGCGCCGCGCCCACGCGATGCCCGCAAGTCCTGACCCCCGTGAAGCCGAACCCGCATCCCAAGCCCCATCGAGGCCCATGCACAAGACACATCCCCATCGGCCAAGCACCGGCGCGCGCCGAGCGGCCCACCGCCGTGCCGCCCATCTCGCCCTTGCCTGCGGCGTCGTCTTTGCGCTCGCCCTCGCCGCCCTCACCGCACCGGCCCTTGCCATGAAAATCCAGAAGGTCACCAGCCCCGGCGGCATCACCGCCTGGCTCGTGGAGGAGCACTCGGTTCCTCTCATCGCCCTGCGTTTCGCCTTCGACGGCGGCTCGACCCAGGACCCGCCGGACAAGCCGGGGGTCGCGAACTTCCTCACCACCATGCTGGACGAGGGCGCGGGCGATATCCGCTCCGAGGCCTTTCAGGAGCGCCTCGAGGAGCTCGCGGTGAAGATGAGCTTCGACGTGACGCGCGACACCTTCCTCGGCAAGCTGCAAACCCTGACGGAGAACCGCGACGAGGCGGTACGGCTCCTCAAGCTCGCGATCAACAAGCCCCGCTTCGACAAGGACGCCATGGAGCGCCTGCGCCGGGCGATCCTCGCCGGGCTCGTGTTCGATTCCAAGGACCCGGACAAGGTGGCTTCCAAGGCCTGGTTCGAGGCGGCCTTCAAGGGCCATCCCTATGCCTGGCCGGTCAAGGGCACGACGGAGTCTGTCTCGAAGATCACGCCCGCCGACCTCGAGGCCTATCGCAAGCGCGTCTTCGCCCGCGACAGCCTGAAGGTGGCGGTGGTCGGCGATATCGACGCCAAGGCGCTCGGCCGCCTCCTCGACGAGGTGTTCGGCGATCTGCCGGCCAAGGGCGATTTGCGGCCGGTGCCGGAGGCCAAGCCGCCGCTCGGCCCGGTCACGAGGCACATCGCCATGGACGTGCCGCAATCGGTGGCCCGCTTCGGCCACACCGCCTTCAAGCGCAAGGACCCGGATTTCATCCCGGCCTATGTGCTGAACTACATTCTGGGCGGCGGCGGGTTCACCTCGCGGCTGATGGTGGAGGTGCGCGAGAAGCGGGGGCTCGCCTATTCGGTCTACAGCTATCTCTATCCCCTGCGCCGCGCTGCGGCCCTGATCGGCGGCGTTGCGACCAAGAACGAGGGCATCGCCAAGTCGCTCGCGGTCATCCGGGACGAGCTCGCCCGCATGGCCAAGGAGGGCCCCACGCGGGAGGAGCTCGCCAACGCCAAGAGCTACCTCATCGGCTCCTATCCGCTGCGCTTCGACACCAGCGGCAAGATCGCGAGCCAGCTCATCTGGGTGCAGATCGAGGATCTGGGGATCGACTATTTCGATCGGCGCAACGGCCTCATCGAGGCGGTGAGCATCGAGGACATCCGCCGCGTCGCGCGCCGGCTGCTTCACCCGGATGCCCTCATCGTCACCGTGGTCGGCCGCAAGGCACCCGCCACCCGGGCCGGCAAGGGCGCGCCCGCCCCGGCCAGGGCCACCGCCGCCCCCGAGCGAGGCTGACCAGCAGCACACAATGGCGCGGCGCCCCCACGGAGCGCCCCGTTCCCGGCCCTTCATGTCGGTCATGTGGTGCGCGCGAAGCTCAAGGGGCGGGGGCTGGTGCTGTGGGCTGACGGGAGGCAGCGCGCACCGCACCCGAGCGGAGGGACCGACTGGCGGCTGGCGGTGGCCGATGGCAACGATACGCCAAGCCCCTCCACCTACGCGGTGCCCATCCGGCTACTGGTTGCATGTGGACCATCTGCATGACCGGGATCCGCATTACCGACGGTGCCAAACTGCGCTGTGGAACGCTCGCAAGAGGGCGCGCAGTGTCGGCCTGCACCTCCCCGGCTCATCGATCCGATTCCTCGGAGTGCCCCCCCTTTGCGCGCGGCCTCGATGTCGCGACAGCCCTGAGGCGCGCCAGGCCTTTGGAGAAGCCATCCAGGGAGATGGGAACCCTGACAGGTTTCTCGGCACCATCGAAGAAATAGACATGGGCCACCCGCCCTGCCCGGAATTGAGCCAAGAGACGGTTGGTCAGAATGATCCCGACATGGCAGCCCTCGGCATTGCAGGTCTCGAAGGCGTAGGCGGTGGGCCTGTGCTTGTCCACGGCAATGGCTAGGCCGGGCTTGAGAAATATCCCCGACGGAGTGGTGATGAGCACCGTCGGCGGCGGGCCGGGATAAATGCGTACGGTGAGGATGCGCGTGCCGCTCGGTCTGGCGCGCACGGTCTGCGCAATGCGGCATCGCGCTCGCTCGCGTGGCGCGCGCGGTGCACTGGAGCAGACCAGCTTCCACTTTCCAAAGAGGTCGACGTCGGGTCCGCGTATCGCAGTGGTGGCCTGGGAACGCGCCGGATCCGCAGGCGGGGCCGCGAGCGGTGCGGCTGGTCGTCCAAGCCAGGCCATGGCGAGCGCGAGCAAGGCATATGTGAAACGGATCGCAGCATGCCGGATGGGCAATGAGAACCCCATGCGCATGCGCGCCGTGAACGCCGACGAAACTTGGCTACGGACCGGCACTCGGGCCGCATTCGGGTCGGGCGCAAGGGGGCGACAGGCAGCACGGTCCTCCGCGCTTGCAACCGCTCCCGCCGTGCCAAGCTCGCGAAGCTCCTCTCGCTTTCTCTGTCTTTCGACCGACATGGATAATCACCCCTTCACACCGGGCGCCCGCGCTGATCGGCATGGCGTCTCCCGCAAGGCGCATTATAGGCCGACATGCGGCGCGAATTCCATATCATGGTCATGCAATGAGCGAGGGTATCTCATGGGATATCAGGTGGATGCTGATCTTATCCACAGCTTTCCGCTCCCCATGACGCGTACAGCACCGAATAATCCTGCACGACTTGCGTTGAAACCCCTCCTCGGATAGGGTTCGCGCGTTTCTGTGTCTGAACGGGTAGTGCGCATCAAGTATTGGGGGGATCATGCGGCTCACCATCATGCCGTGTGCGATGCTCGCATTTGCGAGCGTCCTGCTCATACCATGCGTTTCTGCCTGGTCGGATGATGTTGTTCCTGATGGAACCACCAGAACTTCCGCAACGCATGATAGCAACGGCCACATCACGGTCCGCATTGCTCCGCCTTCGAGCAACGGAACGAGTCTCAACCGCTATCGGGATTTCAATGTTCCCCCCGCCGGAGTAACGCTGCGAAACCGCGACGCCAATGCCGCCGTGATCGTCAACGAGGTGACGTCGACACGTCGCTCGAGCCTGCGCGGGACGCTCGCCGTCGATGGCGCCCAGGCCCATGTCATCGTGGCCAACCCCAACGGCATCACCGTTGATGGTGGCCGTTTCGTCGGAACAGGGGGTGTGGCGCTGATCACCGGGCGGGCGCGCATGGAGAACGGCTCGGTCGTTGGTTTCGACGTCGATGGTGGAGCGATCGAGATCGGCCGCGCGGGTCTTGGCGGAACGATGACGCGTTTGGACCTGATCGCCAAGACCATCCGC
Source organism: Methyloligella sp. (assembly GCA_027058255.1). Lineage (GTDB taxonomy): Bacteria > Pseudomonadota > Alphaproteobacteria > Rhizobiales > JALUTE01 > JALUTE01. The sequence goes on from JALUTE010000499.1 coordinate 12,160, forward strand.
ATCGAGGGGCGGATAGCGGCGGACCAGGGGAGCGGCGCGCCGGCGGTCGACGTGTCGACGGGAAGTGTGAGCGTGCGTCTCTCGCCGTCTCGGCCCGCTGACCAGCCCGAAGGGTGGGTCACCACGACGTCCAAGACCGCATCGAGCAACGAGGTGTCCGTCGTGATCTCCGGTGGCGGTGTGCTCAGCGGCGGCCGCATCCGAATTACAGCCAACGACCGCGGCGCAGGCGTGCGCATGGCGGGCAACGGGCTCGCGAGCACGGGGAGCTTTTGGATCACCGCCACAGGCGAAGTCGTCGTCGAGGACGCGGTTATCGAGGCCAAAGAGGACGTGTTCCTCTCCGCACGGAGCATTGCGATCAGCAGCAAGACACGGCAGGCCAGCATCCGATCCGTAGATTCGGGCATTCTGGTGGAGGCCAGAAAGGACATCCGGTCGGATGGTGTGACCTACCGCGGCAAGCTGCGCTCGCAATCGGGCTTCGGCGCGGCCGGTGCGGTCGCCCTGCACGCGGACGGCGCCGTGACATTGCGCAAGAGCGGTGGCTTCGAGTCCCGATTTACGGCGGACGAGGATGCACTCGACTTCACTGCCGGGACCGTGATCGACGATAGGGGCGGCATATTCCGCACCAGCGACCAGATCCTCATGAGTGGAAAGGGCGGCATTCGGCTCGAGGATAGCGACATGGCGCCCGCCGGAAATGTGCGTCTCGTGAGCGATGGTGCTCTGAGCGTGCGCACATCCAAAGTGATCGCCGGCGATTCGATCATCGCGGATGTCGGCTCCGTTTCGCTACGCAGCGCCAACGGCAATCGCACACGGCTGGAAGCGGTGAACGGAGGAGTTTTCCTCAAGGCGGGATCGGGTGATGTGCTCAACGAGGGCGCTCTCGTCCAAGGCACCAAGCAGATCAAGGGTCTGGAACAGGATAGGGGCGCCGTCACGGTGCTCGCCCCGTCAGGACGGGTGGTCAACCGAACCCTGTCGCCGAGCGAGATCGCCGCTTTCTACGCCCGCGAGGACGATCTCCATATCGAAGCCGGCAAGGGGGTTCGCAATGCCTCCGGGCGTTTCCTTTCGAACAGGAGCGTCAAGGTGCGAACGGCCGGGGCATTCTCCAACGTCACGGCGAAGACGATCGGAAACGTGCAACGCGTGGTCTCTTCAAGAAAGCGTCGCCACGGCGGGTGGCTCGGATTTCTGTTCCGGCCCTCCTTCACCCTCGTCCACGACTATGGGCGGCACCTCGCGGGAATCGAGCTCTCCACGGTCACCGCGATCGACGCCATCGATATCGAGGCCGGAGCTTTCGAGAACATTGGTGGGGAGCTGTCTGCCGATAGGATCTCGATCACCGCGACCCACTTCTTCAACCGGCCCTCCCTCTTCGGTCGGGCGGAGCTGCGGGCGCGATGCCGATTCCTGCGCTGCAGCTACGACGGCAGCGCGAACGTCTACAGCGACGGCGGCACGATCATCGCCACCGATGCGCTCGACCTTTCCATATCCGGTGACTTCCTGAGCGAAGGAGGGCGTTTGCTCGGCTATGAGAGCATGGTGGTGCAGGCGCCGCAGCCGGTCATCACGGCGCTGCTCGTTCCCAACGTCTACATCCGTGGTGCGGGTCTCCATTCGGGCGCATTCGGCACCTGGGGGCGGATCTTCTATGGCTTCGAGAACGCGACCGTCGGCAGCCAGAACGGGCTGCTGATGTTCGACAGTCGCCTGCCAGTGACCCTGGCGGGGGTCGCCATCGTCTCCCGCGACCCCCTGCTCGCCCGCGCCGGAATCGAGTACAGCGCGCAGCCCAAGGGCCTGCGAGAGAAAAACGCGACCGCAATCGGGTTTCTCGCCGGATGGTTGCCGTTCCTATTCTGAAGGGGGCAGTCGTGCGTGTCTGGTCGAGCCACGGGCAAATTCGGGCCCCTCGGTCGTCTCGTGCCATCCCTTGGCTGACGGGCCTGGTGCTGCTGGCCGTCTCGGCCGGCACCCTAGCGGGGCTGCCCGGGCGCGCGCTCGCGCAGGGGGCGGCCGCGACGCGAGACGAGGGGCAGAGAATCCAGCAGGAGCGGGCGCGTGACGCCCTGCGCGAGCGCGCGCGCAAGGCCCGTCCCGGGCTCGACATCGAGATCGGGAAGCAAGAGCCAGACAGGGCGGACACACGGTGCTTCGTCGTGCATCGGATCGATGTCGAAGGCATCACGCAACTCGACGAGTCGGCGGTTGCCCGCATCATCGCGTCCTATCGGGGCCGCTGCCTGGGCGTGGGCGCCGTCAACTCCCTGGTCGAGCGCCTCAACCGCCTCTATGTGGACAAGGGGTTGATCACCTCCCGCGCCTACATTCCCGAGCAGGACATCTCCACCGGCGTTCTCAGGCTGGTGGTCATCGAGGGTTTCATCGAGGCCATTCGCTATCGCGAAATCCGTGACGGGAAGGTTGTCGAAGGCCCGCGCTCGATCATTGTCACGAGCATGCCGACAGGCGCCGGACGCCTGCTCCAACTTCGCGAGATCGAGCAAGGGCTGGATCAGATCAACCGCGTGCCCTCGTCCAAGGCCACCCTCGACATCAAGCCCGGCTCGAAACCGGGCGCATCGGTGCTCGAGATCACGAACCGGGTCGAGGACACGGTACGTGGACAGGTGCGTTACGACTACACGCATTACGATACGGTGCGCCTGAAAAGAATCGGCGTGAGCTTGCGCGCGGACAACCTCTTGCGGCTCAACGACAGCTGGTCGCTCGACTACAGCGGCACGCAGACGTCTAACGCGCTGAGCTATCAGGCGTCGATGCCGTTTCGCTATCTCACCATGACCAGCGCCGCCAGCTATTCCGAGCAGGTCTCACAGCTCACCTCCACATCCGAACTCTTCACCCAGACGGCGAGCGGCAGCCTATCGAGCACCTATCTGATCCATCGCGACAGCAAGACCAAGCTCTTCGTTGAAGGCGGCTTCACCTACCGCTGGAAGTATCGCTACATCAACGCAACGACACTTTCCCCCCAGCGCCTTTCCATCGCCCGAATCGGCGGACGGATCGAATACTTTCCCAAGGGAGCCTATTTCTCCCTCGCCGTCGGCGGACATCGCGGGCTGAGATTGCTCGGGGCAAATGTCGACGAGGATCTCACCGATGACATGCCACGGGCACAGTTCGCCAAGCTCGATGCGACCGGGATCATCTACGCCGCCCTGGGGAGGGGCATCACGCTCTACGCCATTGCATACGGGCAATACGCGCCGCACGCGCTCTATGCCGCCGAGCAACTCTCGATCGGCGGCACGACGTCCGTCAGAGGCTTCGGCCAGGCAGCGGCAGCCGGCGAGCGAGGCGCCTATGCGCAGGCGGAGCTCTCCCTGCCTCTCGAACCGGCGGCGGATTGGGTCGAGAAAGCCGCTGCAGACTCGCAGCCGCTTGCCGGATTGCTGCGACGCACGCGACTCTACCTCTTTGCCGATTCGGGAATCACCTACGACATCGCCAACGAGGCCACCGGCGAAATGATGAGCGCGGGCGTCGGCCTGAGGTTCAACCATGAATGGGGGAATGTGAATGTGAGCGCCGCCCGGCCGATCGCCTGGGCCGGGTCTGGGCTCGCGCAGGATCCCGAAGGACTGGAGGTGAACGTGACCATCTCCGTCAAGCCGTTCTGAGAGGTATTGCGATCATGAGAGCAATTGCTCGCGTCCTGATCTTGTCATTGGGTATTGCGGCAGCAACGGTCCGTGCCGAAGCTGGCGTGAAAGAGGGGCTGGAAGCACTGGACCGGCGAGCCTTCGAGGATGCCGCTCGGCTCTTCCGCGAGGCGCTGGACAAAGGGGAGGCCGATGCGGCCTTCTATCTGGGCCGCATGATGGAGCTGGGCCTGGGCGCGCCGGCGAACATGGAACGTGCCATCGGGATGTATCGCTTGGCGGCCGAGAGGAACAGCCCTCTCGCCAAGAACCGCTTGGGCTTGCTACATCTCGAAGGCATTGCCGTTCTTCAGGACTATGAGACGGGCGCGAAGCTCGTCTGCGAAGCGGCGAAGGCGGGCAATGCCAATGGGCTGTTCAACTGCGCAATTGTCACCATGGAGGGGCGTGGCGTCGCAAAGGACCCGGCTCGAGCCGTCGCGATGCTGCGTAAAGCCGCAGCTCAAGATCATATCGGGGCCAAGAATCTTCTCGCACAAGCCTATCTCAACGGAACCGGCGTCAAGGAAGACCGCACCAAGGCCATCGCCCTCTTCCGCGAGACGGCCGAAGCCGGCAACCCGGTCGGCCTGTTCTCGGTCGCACAGGCCTACACCTTGGGGCTGGGCGGCTTGAAGAAGGATCTCGTCCGAGCGCATGCCTATTTCAATCTCGCCGCTGTCCGGGGCCACCCGGAAGCCGCGAAAGCACGCGAGATGATCGAGGCCCAGCTCGCACCCGAACAGGTAGCGCATGCGCAGAGGATCGCACGTGAATGGAAAGCGCGTCCGGCCTCTCCCATACGCCCCGCGATCGACCGTATCAAATCGAATCTCAAGGCCAAGGCGCGACGCCCGGCCCTTCCCAAAAAGAAATGAAAGGGGCCGGCATCCGCCCGCTGACCGCGGCGCTGACGCTCAGTCATGGCCGGCGGCATCCAAGCTGTTCCCACAGGCATTGCGAGTCAATCTGCGGATATATCCTGCATGATCGGCATTATTCCTCAATCCATTGAGGTATAATGATTCTTGCTTGTGGATAAATTGGGCATTCGTATTGAAACAGCAAGCATACATACCTAGCATGGAGCCGATACATGGCTGGAATGACCGCATGCCAATATAGTAATATCATATCTGGGGTGGCGCGCCCGTACAAAATAACGTGAAATCGCCTCTTCTCTGCGAGCGGCGTGTTGTTCGGGTGTCGTGCAAAAGAGCGAGGGGGCGCTATGCGTGAGCGTATTGGGCGTGTCGTCCATGGCTTCGGGGGAGCTCTGGGGCATGTCGCGGCCTGGTCCATGGCCTTGCTTCCCATGGCCATGCCAATCGCGGCTTCGGCAGGGGAGATCCGTATCGATCCGAGCGCGCCGCGTTCGCTGCAGCCCGGCTTGAGCCGCTCCTCCACGGGCACACCGGTCATAGACATCGTCACCCCGCAATCCGGGATCTCCCACAACCGATTCGACACGTTCAGCGCGCCTTCGGGCGTGGTCTTCAACAATTCCGCGACCGGCGGCGTTTCCCAGACCGCCGGGCGTGTGCAGGGCAATCCCCGGCTCGTTCGCTCTGGCCCGGCAAATGTCATCCTCAACGAAGTTCGCGGGGTGCGTGCGTCCCGTCTCGGTGGGGCGATCGAGGTGTTCGGCGGACGCGCCGACGTGATCATCGCCAACGAGAATGGCGTTCACTGCAGTGGCTGCCGTTTCATCAATACCGGGCGCGCCACTCTGACGTCGGGCCGGCCCTCGGTGTCTGGCGGGAACATCTCTTTCCAGGTCGGCAAGGGACTGGTCGGTGTCTGGGGCGGCGGCATCAGCGGCGCGGACGATGTCGGGCTGATCGGCCGCCACGTGGTCATCGGCGGCAAGGTCTCGGCAAATCGAAGCATCACAGCGTCGGGCGGCGCCCAATACTATGATTACGGAAAGCAGACGGCACGCCCGGCCCCGGTGCTCTCGCCGCGGCGCGGCCCCTACGCAGTGGACGCGACCGCGCTCGGTGCCATGACCGCCGGGCAGATCCGTATCGTCGGCAATGAGAGCGGCCTGGGCGTGCGCACAGGTGGCACGCTGACCACACGCGGCAATCTGCATCTCAGCTCCCGTGGAGACATTCTCTTCCGATCCTTCAAGGCAGGGCGGAATGCCTCTGCAAGCGCCACGGGCGCCGTGCGCCAGATCGGCGGACAAGCCAGGGCGGCCGGCGACATCTTCATCTCCGGACGCCTGTTCTCGACGGCGCGGGATTCGTCCCTTGCTGCAGGCGGAATCATCCGCATCAAGGCCCGCGACTTCGTCTCCATCGCCGGCGAGGCTCGTGGACGCGCCATCGAAGTCGTCGCCGAGAAGGGCGTGTACAACCTGGGCCGGCTCGTTTCCGGCGAGGCTCTTGAGATCGTGGCGGGCGAGGTGCACAACCGACGCCCGGTCGTCGCCCGCTATGGTGCGTATAACGGTCGCTGGATCCTGCGCTACGAGCCGTGGATGCGCTGGTATGTGACGCGCAATCCCACTGACTGGTTCTCTCGATACTACCGCAATCTTCTGGACCGCGTGGATCGCACGGATCTGCTGGATGAGAAGGTTCTCTCCGGCGGCGACCTGATCGGGCACGACATCGCCGTGACCGCGCGTACGGGCTCCTTCACGAATACGGGGGTGGTGCGTGCCGTTCGCGACCTCACCATCACCGCCCGCGAAGACATCCAGAACCTCGCGATCTACGAGCGCCACAAGAAGCGGGCAAGCCAATGCGCCTGGGGCGACTGCGGCTATTCCGCCCGCATCTTCACGGCCAGCATGACGGCCGGCGGACAGGCCCGGCTGATCGCGGGGCGCGACATCGTCAATCAGGGCGGCACCATCGATGGCGGCGCGCGGCTGACCGCGATTGCCGTGCGCAACATCACCAACGACATCGCCGCATGGCGTGATGTCACGCGCATCCGCACGCAGCAATCGCGCATTGCCGCGCGCTATGGGCGCTGGTGGTGGTGGAGGGTCCAATATCTCGACCAATGGCGCCGCATATCGGACACGGAGAAGGTCCGCTACGACAAGAGGCCGGGCTTCATCGGGTCGCGTGCCGGCATCGCCTCCCTGCAGGCTGGAACCGACATCGTCAACAGGGGCGGCGTGATCGAAGGCTATCGCGGGCTCACCCTACGCGCCGGCCGCGACATCCGCAGCGAGATCGTCGCCTTCCAGAACGCCACGCGTACACGGACGGACTGGAGCCAGCTCGCCCAGACATCGATCTCCGGCTCTTGGTGGTGGTTCTCCTTCAACGCGACCACCGCCACGCGCTGGCGCACCGTGACCCGCACCGACACGATCCGTTACAGTGCGGAGCCCGGTTTCGTCGGCTCGACCCGGGGAAGCGCCACGCTCATCGCCGGTCGCGACATCCTGCTCAAGGCAAGCTCGGCGCGCGCGGCCGGCACCTTGACCCTGGATGCGGGGCGGCAGCTGTCCCTCGTCAACGCCACCTATCGGGACAGCACCGCCACCCGAACCGATTCCAGCCGCACCGACAGCTGGATCTGGTCCTGGCGATGGTGGTGGTGGTCCGGGCGTTGGGGATGGAGCCGGACCCAGCGCTCCACGGCAAGCAGCACCGCGGCGCAGGACCGCAGCTATCGCGCAAGCTATTCCGGTCGGGACGTTCACCTCTATTCGCGCGGCGGAACGCTGAGTTTCGCGGGCGGTGTGAGTGCCAGCGGCAATCTCACCCTCTACTCGCAAGCCGACATCGCCGGCAGGGACGCCTTCCACGCCGGCGGCGACCTGCTCGTCTATTCGGCAGGCGGGGCGCTGCGCAGCTCGGGTGCCCTCTCCGCCGGGCGCGACCTCACCCTCTTCGCCGCGCGGGACGTGACCTTGACCGGCGCTCTTTCCGCAG
>JALUTE010000500.1 GCA_027058255.1 Methyloligella sp.
GAGAGACGAGATGAAGAAGAAGCTTCTCGCGATCGCGATCGGCGCGGCGCTGGGCGCGGGCCCCATGGCCGCCCAGGCCGGTTCGGACATCAAGGTCAAGTGGTTCGGCTTCACCCAGATCACCGCCGAGGTAGGCGAGCTCAAGGACGGGAACACGAACGACGGCCTGCGCTTCGGCGCCGACCGTATCCGTATCGGCTACAAGATGAAGGTCGGCAACGTTTTCGGCAAGCTGCAGGTGGATTTCAACAAGGACGCCAGCGACCCGATCGAGACCGAATGGAATGATAAAGACAGCGATGGGGTGATCGATCCCGGTGAGCTTGAATCTGCAACGAAGCCCAAGGTTAAGATCCCGGAGATCATCAAGGATGCCGAGGTGGGCTACAAGTTCAGCAACGCCGCCAAGGTCAAGGCCGGCATCTTCAAGACCCCCGTGGGCATGGACTTCAACACCTCGGGCAAGAAGCTCGACATCACCAAGCGCGGCATGGAGAAGGCGCTGGTGCTGGAGCGCGCCCCGGGCCTGATGCTCTCGGGCCGGAAGATCGGCGGCGGCTTCGGCTATGACATCGGCGTTTTCAACCCCACTGTGCGCAGCAGCGCGGTGAGTGGCGGCACGGTGGGCGACAATCTGGCCTGGGCCGGGCGCGTGATGTACGACATGGGCAAGATGCTCCACCTGGAGGCCTACTACGGCAAGAGCGAGGAGGCCGGAGGTGCGGGCAGCCAGGACTACACGGTCTGGGGGCTTGCCGGCCGGTACCGCAGCGGTCCTTTCACTGTCAAGTTTGAATATATCGACGGCGAGAACGTGAAGGGTAGCAATGCTTGGGATCAGCAGGTGTGGTACCTGCACGGCGGTTGGCGTGTGAACAAGATGAACGAGTTTGTCATCCGCCACTACAGCGGCGAGTCCGAGAAGAGCGGGACCAGCACCGATCTGAGCAACACCTACGTGGGCTGGAACATCTTCCTCGGGCCCAAGGACCACAACGCCCGTATCCAGCTCAACTACGTCTTCGTGGGCGGGGACGAGAAGACCTGGAGCGGCGTGAGCGGCGGCAAGTCCAGCGGTGGCTACACGGCCGACGGCTTCATCGCCCAGTTCCAGACCTCGTTCTGAGGAAGCGCCCGGTTCCGTCCGGGACAATAACGACAACAGGACGAGTATTGGCGGGGCCTTCGGGCCCCGTTCTTTTGCCTGGAGCCGCTGATCAATCCGCTACGCGGATTGATCAGCGCTAAGGCGCTTCGCCACCATTTCGGTTTTCCCTTGAACTGCCATGCACTTCCGTGTGCATAGCGCCGTGGGCACGGGCGCACAGCGCAGTCGCGGCCCATCGGCGCACGCGCCCGCAGGCGGCACGCTCAGCGATGCCCCGGGCAACGGCCTCGGCCCAGGCGTCCGAAGCCGCGCACGGCGGGCGCGCCATTCCGCGGCCGTCCCTGGCCGCGGGGAAGCCCTGAAAAATCGAATTTTTCAAGGCTTCCGTCTGTTCCGGCTGAACCCGTGCCCGCGCGCGCGGTCGAATGGTGCGTGGGTCCGGCGGGGAGGAGGCGCTCATGGCACGGACGGGTGTGATGCCCCGGACGCGCCCCGGGCCGGTTTCGGCGGCGCTTGCCGCGGCGCTGGCGCTCGCGGGCTGCATCGCGCCGCCCGGGGGCGGCCGCTGGGTGCCCGTGGAGGGGCCGGTGGCGGTGCGTGTGGCCATGCCGGCCGCGGCCGTCGCGCCGGGGGACGGGCCGCTGTGCGCCGAGGCCCGCCGTGAACTCGCGCGCCAGCTCCGGCGGGGGCTCCCCCGGCGCGGGGTGGCGGTGACGGCGGAGGAGGGCGCCGCTGCCGGCGGCACGCTCGAGGTCACCGGCGAGCGCTGCGCGGTGGTGGCGAGCCTGTGGGACGGCCCCGGCATGGCCGAGGGCGCGGGCGTGAGCTGCTACCATGCGCTCTGGGTGCGGGCGCGCTTCAGGGACGGGAGCGGGCGCGTCCTGTGGGAACGCCGCTTCCGCACCTACGAGCATCTCGAGGACGAGGACCCGCTGCCGGTGATCGCCACCGACCTCACCTTCCGTGAGCCCGTGGACCGCGTGCTGGTCCATTTCCGCGCGGGGCGCGTGTGGACGGCCGCGGGGGAGGCGGCGCGCTGACCGAGGGCGCGGCCGGGCTCTGGGGGCTGTTCGCCGGGTCCTTCCTCGCCGCCACGCTGCTGCCGGGCGGCTCCGAGGCGGCGCTCGCCTGGCTCGACCTGCGCGGTGCCCACGCGCCCGGCACGCTGCTCGCCGTGG
>JALUTE010000501.1 GCA_027058255.1 Methyloligella sp.
CCCCTTCGATGCTGCGGAGGCCGCAAGGCGGGCGAGATGGCGCTCAAGCAGAACGTAGCGCCCATCCGGCTCGAGCCGAAGGGTCTCGATCAACTGGATGTCGGGCTTGTTCCGGTCCGGGGTCATGAAGCGCATCTTGAGCAGGCACTCCTCATATTCCGCGCGCGCATCGGAGTCCGCGACCACACCCGAGCCGATGCCGATCTCGCCGGAGCCGTCGGGCCACACGATGGCGGTGCGGATCGCCACGTTGAACCGGGCACGAGGCTGCGCGCCCTCTCCGCCCGGCGCCATCCAGCCGATGGCCCCGGTATAGACGCCGCGCGGCGCGCCCTCCAGCGCGCGGATCAGCTCCATGGCGCGGATCTTGGGCGCCCCCGTCACCGAGCCGGGCGGGAAGAGGGCCCGCAACATGTCCTCGAGCCCCACATCCGGGCGAAGGCGCGCCTCGATGGTGGAGGTCATCTGATGCAGCGTCGGATAGGTCTCGACCGAGAAGAGCGCGCGCACGCGCACGCTGCCCGTCTGCGCCACACGGGCGAGGTCGTTGCGCATCAGATCGACGATCATGAGGTTCTCGGCCCGGCACTTGGGATCGCGGGCAAGCGCCTGGCGGGCCGCCTCGTCGGCATCCGGGCCCGGGGCGCGCCGCGCGGTGCCCTTCATCGGCCGGGTCTCGATGCGCGGCCCATCGCGGGCCAGGAACAGCTCCGGCGAGAGGGAGAGCGCATGCAACTCGCCGGTGTCGATGAGGGCACCGAAGGCGGTGCGCTGGCGGGCCCTCAGCGCGCGATAGAGGGCGACGGGGCAGCCCTCGAGGGTGAAGCGGGCCGGGAAGGTGAGGTTGAGCTGGTAGATGTCACCGGCGCGGATGCGCTCCATCACCGCCGCGAAACGCCGGCCATGGGCGCGCCGCGAGAGTGAGGGCCGCGGCGGGGTGATGCGGCCCTTGCCCCGGGCACGTGCTGCGAGCCAGTCGTCGGCGGCGCTGCGCGTCATGAGCCTTGGCCCGTTGAAGAGGCCGAACCAGAGCAGCGGCACCCGGCGCCTGCTCGGCAGGAACGGTGCCAGCCGGGGCTCGAGCACATAGCCGAGCTCGTAGGAGAAGAAGCCGGCGGCATGGGCGCCCTCACGCGAAAGCGCCTCGCCGAGCCGCGCCAGCGCGCCGGCGACCTCGCCCGGATCGTCGGCCCGCACGATGGCGCGAGGCGCCTCGAACAGCGCGCACGGGCCGTCATCATCCAGCGCGTTGTCGATGAGAACGAAGGTCACGGCGCCGTGGGCTCCCTGGGGCGGGCGCGCCGGGCCGACCACCAGGCGCCGGCATCGAAGACGAGCCAGTGCAGGGCAAGGGTGGTGAGCATCATGAACACGCCGGCGAAGAGGACGTCGGAGAGAAAATGCCCGCCCTGGGCCATGCGCATCAGCCCGGCCGCGCCGCCCGCGAGAAGGCCAAGGGCAAGGAGCTGGCGCCGGCGGGTCTCGAGCATCAGGGCGAGGGCGAAAAAAAGCGCGAATATGGACGAGGCCTCGCCGCTCACGAAGGAGCAGTTGCGCGGGCACTCACGGGCGGGCAGGAGGGGCGGCGTGAAGGCGCGCTCGCCGCCGAAGAGCTGAACCTGCGAGGGGCGCGCCCGGCCCCAATGGTCCTTGAGGAGCACATTCGCAACGAGGCCCGGCCCGACCGCGAGGCAAAGGGCGAGAAAGAGCCATTTGCGTGGGCCGAGACCGAAGAGGTGCCGGCGGCGCGTCCAGGCGAGGGCGAGGCCGGCAAGGCTCGCGAGCGCGCCGGCCAGGAAGACGAGCTGAAAGCCCTTGCGCAACAGCCCGCCAGCGCCGCTCTGCCGGCCAAGGGCGAACAGGCGCTCGCCCACATGGAACGGCCTCGCCGCCTCGATATCCAGCCATGGCATGGCGAGGAAGAGACCGGCGGATACCGCGCCGATGGCGAGGGTCCAAAGGAGGAGGGTGCGGCGCCTGGGGCTGGCGGCGTGCTCGGTGTCGATGCCTGCCTGCATGGCTCCTGTCCGTGTTCGCGATCCGCTCACATCAATGGCTGCCGGAGCCGAGCCTGCCGGAGCCGGTCTCCACGCGGTAGAAATAGATGATGCGGCTCTTGGTCTGCCCTGCATCGGCGACGGCATGGCCGATCCGAGCGATGCGGGCGAAGCGGCCTGCGACATGGCCCGCATCGGACCGGAAGCTCACCAGCAGCCAGGGGCCGGGGATGGCCTTGGCGCGCTCGGGCGTGAAGGGGCGGGTGAGCTCGAAATGATCGCGCACCGC
>JALUTE010000502.1 GCA_027058255.1 Methyloligella sp.
GTTCTGCGCTGGCTGCCCGTCGGCACCCATCAATGGGAGAAGTTCGTCACACCCGAGGAGCTGGCGCGCGCCTTGCGGTCTGCCGAACTCGAGCCCGCCACCTTCCGGGGGCTCGTCTACAATCCCCTGACCGATCTGTGGTCCCTCGGCGACGACCTCGATGTCAATTACATGGCCGCGGCCCGCAAGCCCGGCGCAGCGTCGCCGTCCGAGGAGCGCTGACACGCGATCCGTTCCCGCCCTTGAGCGGGGGACTGAACGAGGCAAGTCTGCCGCGCCCGTGGATCAGGTCGCCGGCTCCTCGGAGGGGTCGGCCGTCTCGCCCGCCGTCTTGATGTCGATTCGACGGGTCTTGGGCACGTCGGACCTGTCCGTGTCCGCCCCATCACTCGCACGGGGCGGCTCGGGCTGGTCGTCATTCGCCGCCTCCGGTGCGCCCTCGCCCCGGCCGGCGCCTTTTCCGGAAGCGCCCGCGGGGGATGTTTCCGCCTCTGCCGCGGGCTCGGCGCCCGGCGCCTCCGGCTCATCGCCTCCTGTCGCAGGGCCTGCCCCAGGGCTTGCCGCGGGCTCGGACGCCTCCTTCGGGGCGCGCGGCCCGCCCTTGGAGACACCGACGAGCGCGGGGCGGAGAAGACGGTCTCCGATCATGTAGCCGGCCTGGAGAACCTCGACGATGGTCTTGGCGGGAATGTCCGGGTTCTCCACCTCATACATCGCCTGATGCTTGTTGGGGTCCAGGATCTCCCCCTTCGGCTCCAGGCGGGTGACCCCATGGCGCTCGAGCACGGAGAGCAGCTCGCGCTCCATCAGCTCGACGCCTTCGAGAAAGCTGCGCAGGGCCGGGTCCTTCTCGGCCGCCTCGGCCGGAACGGCGTCGATGGCGCGCTGAATGTTGTCGCCGATGGTCAGAACGTCGCGGGCGAAATCGGAAATGGCATAGCGGGCCGTGTCCGCCTTCTCGCGCTCGGTGCGCTTGCGCAGATTCTCCATCTCGGCCATGGCCCGCAGGAGGCGCTCGCGCAGCTCGGCATTCTCCGCCTTCAGGGCCTCGAGGCTCTCCCAGGGCGAGGTGTCGGCGCTGCCGCCTGCCTCCGTGCCCCCTTCTGCGCCGTCCTTCGGTTGCGCCTCGGCGCTCTTCTCGCCCGCCTTGTCGCCCTCCTTGCCCGTCGTCCCGGTTTCTTCAGGGGGCGCGGCCGCGATGTCCTCGGGGCCCTCCGGCCCGTTCGTGTCATTGCTCATGGCGCACTCCTAAGCTCTCTCATCGGGGCCTGTCGCAAGGGCCCGGATGGGTCGTGTCGTGGGAATCGAGGCCCCGCCGGCCGTGATCTGGGCGGGGTGCGAAAACTCGTCCCCGATATCATGCCCGGACGGGAAAAAATCAAGTGAGCAGCCTGCCGACCAGCCGCGCCGTATAGTCCACCATCGGAATGATGCGGGCATAGTTGAGACGCGTCGGGCCGATCACGCCGAGAACGCCGACGATCTTTCTGTCCGAATCCTGGAAGGGCGCGACGATGAGCGAGGAGCCGGAGAGCGAGAAGAGCTGGTTGTCCGAGCCGATGAAGATCTTCACGCCATTGGCCTGCTCCGCCAGGCCCAGGAGCTGAATCAGGTCCTGCTTGGCTTCCAGATCGTCGAACAGACGGCGAATGCGCTCCAGGTCCTCCATGGCGGTCACATCGGCGAGCAGGTGGGAGCGGCCGCGCACGATGAGGCTCTTCTCCTCCTCGGCCCCGCCCGACCAGGTGGCGAGCCCGCCCTCGACGACCTTGGCGGTGAGGGCATCGAGCTCGGCCTTGCTCTTGGAGAGCTCGCGCTCGATATGCTCGCGCGCCTCTCTCAGGGTCTTGCCGCGAATATGGGCGTTGAGATAGTTGGCCGCCTCGGTGAGGGCGGAGGGCGGCAGGCCCGGCGGCAGATCGAGGAGCCGGTTCTCGATGCTTCCGTCCTCGCCGACGAGAACCACGAGCGCCTTGCCGGGCTCGAGCTGCAAGAAGTCGATGTGTTTCAGGCGTGAAATCTGCTTGTCCGCCAGAACCACCCCGGCGCAATGCGCAAGGCCCGAGATCAGCTCGCTCGCCTCGGCGAGGAACTCCTCCAGAGAGCGCTCCTCCGCCGTGCCGCCGATCTGGCGCTCGATGCGCCGGCGCTCGGCGGGGCTGAGATCGCCCACCTCCAGCAACCCCTCGACGAAGAGCTTCAGCCCCGGCTCGGTGGGCATGCGCCCGGCCGAGGTGTGCGGCGCATAGATGAGGCCCAGCGCCTCGAGGTCCTGCATCA
>JALUTE010000503.1 GCA_027058255.1 Methyloligella sp.
GGGGGAGCGGGCCAGCGCATCTGCCGCCGGCACGGCCGAGCCCGGCGGCCCGTCCTCCGGCGGGGTGCCAGAGGGCAAGCGCAGCTTCACCATCAATTTCGGCCCCCAGCATCCCGCCGCCCATGGCGTGCTGCGTCTCGTCCTCGAGCTCGACGGCGAGGTGGTGGAGCGGGTGGACCCGCATATCGGCCTCCTGCACCGGGGCACCGAGAAGCTGATCGAGCACAAGACCTATCTCCAGGCCATCCCCTATTTCGACCGGCTGGACTATGTCGCGCCCATGAACCAGGAGCACGCCTTCTGCCTTGCGGCGGAGAGGCTGCTGGGGCTCGAGGTGCCGTTTCGTGGCCAGCTCATCCGCGTGCTCTTCTGCGAGATCGGCCGGCTGCTCTCGCATCTGCTCAACGTCACCACCCAGGCCATGGACGTGGGGGCCCTCACCCCGCCGCTCTGGGGCTTCGAGGAGCGCGAGAAGCTGATGGTCTTCTATGAGCGGGCGTCCGGCTCGCGCATGCATGCGGCCTATTTCCGCATCGGCGGCGTGCATCAGGACCTGCCGGACCGGCTGGTGGAGGACATCTACGCCTTCTGCGATCCCTTCCTGAAGGTGTGCGACGACATCGAGACGCTGCTGACCGACAATCGCATCTTCAAGCAGCGCAATGTGGACATCGGCGTCGTCTCCCTCGACGATGCCTTCGCCTGGGGCTTCTCCGGCGTGATGGTGCGCGGCTCGGGGGCGGCCTGGGATCTGCGCCGCGCCCAGCCCTATGAGTGCTATGACCGGATGGCGTTCGACATTCCGGTGGGCAAGAACGGCGACTGCTACGACCGCTATCTCGTGCGCATGGAGGAGATGCGCCAGTCGATCCGGATCATGAAGCAGTGCTGCGAGCTGCTCCTCAGCGAGGAGGGGCGGGGCCCGCACATCGCCGAGGACCACAAGGTGGTCCCGCCCAAGCGCGCGGAGATGAAGCGCTCCATGGAGGCGCTCATCCACCACTTCAAGCTCTACACCGAGGGCGTGCACGTGCCGGCGGGCGAGGTCTATGCCCCCGTCGAGGCGCCCAAGGGCGAGTTCGGCGTCTATCTGGTCTCCGATGGCACCAACAAGCCCTATCGGTGCAAGATCCGCGCGCCCGGCTTTGCCCACCTCCAGGCGATGGACTTCCTCAATCGGGGCCACATGCTGGCGGACGTTTCGGCCGTGCTCGGCTCGATCGACATCGTTTTCGGGGAGGTGGACCGATGAGCGTGAGACGGCTCGATCCGAACCAGCCGGAGAGCTTCGCCTTCACGCCGGAGAACGCGGCCTGGGCGGAGACGGTGATCGCCCGTTACCCGGAGGGGCGTGCACGCTCGGCCGTGATCCCTCTCCTCTGGCGCGCCCAGGAACAGGCCGGCGGCTGGTTGCCCGAGGCCGCCATCCGCCATGTGGCCGACATGCTGGGCATGGCGCCGATCCGCGCCCTGGAGATCGCTACCTTCTACACCATGTTCCAGCTCTCGCCCGTGGGCGAGAAGGCGCATGTGCAGGTTTGCGGCACCACGCCCTGCCTATTGCGCGGCGCGGAGGAGCTCAAGGCGGTCTGCAAGCGGCGCATTCACGAGCACCCGCACCGGCGCTCCACCGATGGCGCATTTTCGTGGGAGGAGGTGGAATGCCTCGGCGCCTGCGTGAACGCCCCCATGGTGCAGATCGGCGCCGACACGTATGAGGATCTGACGCCGGAGCGCCTGGAGAAGATCCTCGACGCCTTCGCGCGCGGCGAGACGCCGACGCCCGGTCCCCAGGTGGACCGCCAGTTCTCGGCCCCTGCCGGCGGGCCGACCACCCTTACCGAGCTCGATTACGAGGCCATGGCGCGCGACTATGCGGCGCGGGCCGGGGAGGCGGCACCCTCCGCGCCGGAGGCACATGCAGCGACGGCCGGCCAGGCCGTGGCGAGCCTTGCCGAGGCAAGCGCGGCAGGGGCCGTAGCGGCGGCCATGGCCGATCCGCCGGCTGGCGAGGATGCGGACGAGCCGGCCAACGCGGGTGAGGGCGCAGGTGAAGGTGAGGGCGAACGCGCCAGCGAGGACGAAGGCACCCGTCCCGTCGGCCTCGCGGCCCCGCGCGACGGCAAGCCGGACGATCTCAAGAAGATCTCCGGCATCGGCCCCAAGCTCGAGGGCCTGCTGAACGAGCTCGGCATCTATCATTACGACCAGATCGCCGCCTGGAATGACGAGAATGCCGCCTGGGTGGACAATTATCTCGCCTTCAAGGGGCGGATCGAGCGCGAGGACTGGATCGGGCAGGCGAAGACTCTGGCGGCCGGCGGCGAGACCGCATTCTCGGCGCGCTATGAAGGCGGCGAGGCGCCGGCGAAGGAGGAGGCCGAATGATGCTCGCCGACAAGGACCGCATCTTCCGCAATCTTTACGGCCTGCATGACTGGCGGCTCGCGGGCGCCCGTGCGCGCGGCGCCTGGGACGGCACCAGGGCGCTCCTCGAGATGGGCCACGACGCGATTGTCGAGGAGATCAAGAACTCGGGCCTGCGCGGGCGGGGCGGGGCCGGCTTTCCGACCGGCCTCAAATGGTCCTTCATGCCCAAGGAGGTGGGCGAGCGGCCGCACTATCTCGTCATCAATGCCGACGAGTCCGAGCCCGGCACCTGCAAGGACCGGGAGATCATGCGCCACGACCCGCACATCCTGATCGAGGGGGCGCTCGTTGCCGCCTTCGCCATGCGGGCGCACACGGCCTACATCTACATCCGCGGCGAGTTCATCCGCGAACGCGAGCGCCTCGAGGCCGCCATCGCAGAGGCCTACGAGGCCCGCCTCATCGGCAAGAACAACATCCATGGCTGGGATTTCGACCTCCATGTCCACCATGGCGCCGGGGCCTATATCTGCGGCGAGGAGACGGCCCTTCTGGAGAGCCTCGAGGGCAAGAAGGGCCAGCCGCGCCTCAAGCCCCCCTTTCCGGCCAATTGCGGCCTCTATGGCGCCCCCACCACGGTGAACAATGTGGAGAGCATCGCGGTCGCGCCCGAGATCCTGCGGCGGGGGGCGGCCTGGTTCGCCTCCCTCGGCAGGCCCAACAATACGGGCACCAAGCTCTTCTGCATCTCCGGCCATGTGGAGCGGCCCTGCACGGTCGAGGAGGAGATGGGCATCCCCCTGCGCGAGCTGCTCGAGCGCCACGCGGGCGGCGTGCGCGGCGGCTGGGACAACCTGCTCGCGGTCATTCCCGGCGGCTCGTCGGTGCCGCTGGTGCCGGCCGCCCAGTGCCAGGATCTCACCATGGATTTCGACGCCCTCGCAAAGGTCAAGTCGGGCCTTGGCACGGCGGCGGTGATCGTCATGGACAAGAGCACGGACATCGTGAAGGCCATCGCCCGCCTCTCCTATTTCTACAAGCATGAGAGTTGCGGCCAGTGCACGCCATGCCGGGAGGGCACGGGCTGGATGTGGCGCGTGCTCACGCGCATGGCCGAGGGGCGGGCCGAGCGCGAGGAGATCGACATGCTCTGGGACGTGACCCGGCAGGTGGAGGGGCACACGATCTGCGCCCTCGGCGATGCGGCCGCCTGGCCGGTGCAGGGGCTGCTGCGCCATTTCCGCTCCGAGATCGAGGCCCGCATCGCGGCCCGCCAGGCGGAGAGGGGCGCGCGGGCGAGCGCCGAGGCGGCCGAGTGACACGGAGGGCTGGGAGAATGACGAGGCAGGCGGGCAGGCGATCGGGGACACCATGGCGGTAAAGCTGATCATCGACGGGCAGGAATACGAGGTCGCCGACGGCATCACGCTCATGGAGGCGTGCGAGGAGGCGGCGGGCAAGGAGATCCCGCGTTTCTGCTATCATGAGCGCCTCTCCATTGCCGGCAATTGCCGCATGTGCCTGGTGGAGGTCGTCGGTGCGCCCAAGCCCATCGCCTCCTGCGCCCAGACGGTCAATGAGCTGCGCAAGGGGCCCAAGGGCGAGCCGCCGGAGATCCGCACCGACTCCGATCTGGTGCGCAAGGCCCGCCGCGGCGTGATGGAGTTCCTGCTCATCAACCATCCCCTCGACTGCCCGATCTGCGACCAGGGCGGGGAGTGCGATCTGCAGGACCAGGCCATGGCCTATGGCTTCGACGAGAACCGCTTCGAGGAGAACAAGCGCGCCGTCGAGAACAAGTATCTCGGCCCCCTGGTCAAGACCATCATGACCCGCTGCATCCATTGCACCCGCTGTGTGCGCTTCATGACGGAGGTGGCGGGCGTGGAAGAGCTCGGCGCCATCGGGCGCGGCGAGGACATGGAGATCACCACCTATCTCGACAGTGGCCTGCATTCCGAGCTCCAGGGCAACATCATCGACCTGTGCCCGGTCGGCGCCCTCACCTCGCGGCCCTACGCCTTCCAGGCGCGCCCCTGGGAGCTCGCCAAGACCGAGACCATCGACGTGATGGATGCGGTGGGCTCGAACATCCGCGTCGATTCGCGCGGGCCCAGGGTCATGCGCATCCTGCCGCGCAACAATGATGCGGTGAACGAGGAGTGGATCTCCGACAAGACCCGCTTCGTCTGGGATGGCCTCGCCCATGGCCGGCTCGACCGGCCCTGGGTGCGCCGCGAGGGGGTGTTGCAGCCGGCGAGCTGGGAGGAGGCCCTGAAGGTTGTCGCCGACCGCCTCCAGTCGGTCGCCACCACGCGCATCGGTGCCATCGTCGGCGATCTCGCCGCGGCGGAGGAGATGTTCGCGCTCAAGGGGCTGATGGCGGGCCTGCGTGCGCCCCATATCGACTGCCGGCAGGACGGCTCCCGGCTCGACCCGAAGCTCGGGCGCGAGACCTATCTCTTCAATGCCACCATCGAGGGCATCGAGCGTGCCGATGCCATCCTGCTCGTTGGCACCAATCCGCGCCTCGAGGCCACCGTCCTCAATGCCCGCATCCGCAAGCGCTGGCGCATGGGGGCCCTGCCCATCGGCCTCATCGGCGCGCCCGCGGACCTCACCTATCCCTATGCGCATCTCGGCACCGGTCCCGCGACGCTGCGCGAGCTGGCGCAGGGGCGGCACGATTTTACCGAGACGCTCGCCAAGGCGGAGCGGCCCATGGTGATCGTCGGCGAGGCGGCGCTCACCCGCGACGATGGCGGCAGCATTCTCGCGCTCGCTGCGAAACTGGCCATGCAGACCGGCATGGTGGGGGCCGCGGAGGGCTGGAACGGCTTCTGCGTGCTCCATGGCGCCGCGAGCCGCGTGGCGGGCCTCGATCTCGGACTCACCCCCGGTGACGGTGGCCTCGATGTCGCCGGCATGATCGAGGCGGCGCGCACCGGCGAGCTCGACGTGCTCTACCTGCTCGGCGCCGACGAGATCGACACCGGGACCCTGGGCAGGGCCACGACCTTCGTCATCTATCAGGGCACCCATGGAGACCGGGGCGCCGAGATCGCCGACGTGATCCTGCCCGGCGCCGCCTATACGGAGAAGAGCGCCACCTGGGTGAACACGGAAGGCCGCCCGCAAATGAGCGAGCGCGCCGTCTTCCCGCCGGGCGAGGCCAAGGAGGACTGGGCGATCCTGCGCGCCCTCTCCGAGGCGGTGGGGCGCACGCTACCTTTCGACACGCTTTCCGAGCTGCGGGCGCTCCTCTATAAGGAGGCGCCGCACCTGGCGGCCCTGGATGTGGTCGAGCCTGCCGGCACCAGCGGCATCGAGACGCTTGCCCGGATCGGCACCGACGTCTCGGACACGCCGCTCAGCGCCTACGCGGCCGACTATTACAAGACCAATGCGATCGCCAGGGCCTCGCGGGTGATGGACGACCTGTCCCGCGCCCGGCTGGGCGGCGCGGCGGGCGCAGCAGGCGGCGAGGGCATCCAAAGGGGGGAGGCGACGGGCACCGATGGCTGACTGGTCGACGCTCTGGGCCCAATACGGGTTCCCGGTCTTCATCATCATTATCCAGAGCGTTGCGCTCCTGGTGGCGGTGCTGATCGTGCTCGCCTATCTGCTCTATGCCGACCGCAAGATCTGGGCCGCCGTGCAGATGCGCCGCGGCCCCAACGTGGTCGGGGCGTTCGGCCTGTTGCAGTCCTTCGCGGACTTCCTGAAATTCGTCTTCAAGGAGCCCGTGGTGCCGGCCGGCGCCGACAAGGCGGTCTTCCTGCTCGCCCCGCTGGTCTCCTCGGTGCTCGCCCTCTCGGCCTGGGCCGTCATCCCGGTGAACGAGAACTGGGTGGTCGCCGACCTCAATGTGGGCATCCTGTTCCTGCTCGCCATCTCGTCCCTCGAGGTCTATGGCGTCATCATGGGCGGCTGGGCCTCGAACTCGAAATACGCCTTCCTGGGCGCGCTGCGCTCGGCGGCGCAGATGGTGTCCTACGAGGTCTCCATGGGCTTCATCGTCGTCACCGTGCTGCTGGTGGCGGGCTCGCTCAACCTCTCCGCCATCGTCGAGGCGCAGCGCGGCCCCTGGGGCGCGCTGGGATGGTACTGGCTGCCGCTTCTCCCGGCCTTCGTGCTGTTCTTCATCTCTGCGCTCGCCGAGACCAACCGGCCGCCCTTCGATCTGCCGGAGGCAGAGTCCGAGCTCGTCGCCGGCTTCATGGTGGAGTATTCCTCGACCCCCTACCTGCTCTTCATGCTCGGCGAATATGTCGCCATCACCGTCATGTGCGCCCTGATGACGGTGCTCTTCCTCGGCGGCTGGCTGCCGCCTGTGGAGATGGCGCCCTTCACCTGGGTGCCGGGGCCGATCTGGTTCCTGCTCAAGCTGTGCTTCGTCTTCTTCCTCTTCGCCATGGTCAAGGCGATCGTGCCGCGCTATCGCTACGACCAGCTCATGCGGCTGGGCTGGAAGGTGTTCCTGCCGCTCTCGCTCGCACTCGTCGTGGTGGTCGCCTCTGTGCTCCACTTCGGAAAACTGGCCGGGTAAGGGAGGCGGAGGAGATCCCATGCGCATCGCACAAGGCATCAAGTCGCTCTTTCTCATCGAGTTCGTGAAGGCGTTTGCCTTGGCCATGCGCTATTTCTTCTCGGCCAAGGCAACGGTGAACTACCCCTTCGAGAAGGGGCCGCTCAGCCCGCGCTTTCGCGGCGAGCATGCGCTTCGGCGCTATCCCAATGGCGAGGAGCGCTGCATCGCCTGCAAGCTGTGCGAGGCGATCTGCCCGGCCCAGGCGATCACCATCGAAGCGGGCCCGCGGCGCAATGACGGCACGCGCCGCACGACGCGCTACGACATCGACATGGTGAAGTGCATCTATTGCGGCTTCTGTCAGGAAGCCTGCCCGGTGGATGCCATCGTCGAGGGGCCGAATTTCGAGTTCGCGACCGAGACCCGCGAGGAGCTCTACTACTCCAAGGAGCGACTCCTGGACAATGGCGAC
>JALUTE010000504.1 GCA_027058255.1 Methyloligella sp.
GCCTGGAGAGCGCGCCGGTGGCGGAGGCGCGCCAGGGCAGCGCCGTCTCCGTGGTGACGGGTGAGACGCTCGCGCGGCGCCAGCTGCGCAACGCCGCGGACGCCCTCAGGGCGCTTCCGGGCGTTTCGGTGAACCGCAGCGGCGCCTTCGGGGGGCTCACGCAAGTGCGCATTCGCGGCGCCGAGGCCAATCACACCCTGGTTCTGATCGACGGCGTCGAGGCCAATGCCACCTTCGATGGCGAGTTCGACTTCTCGGACCTTTCCGCGGCCAACATCGAGCGCATCGAGGTCATACGCGGCCCACAGAGCGGGCTCTACGGCTCGAACGCGCTCGGCGGGGTGGTGAACATCATCACCCGGCGCGGGCGCGGGCCGCTCACCGCCAGGGTGCGCGCCGAGGGCGGCAGCTTCGAGACGGGCGATGCCAGCGCATCCCTTTCCGGCGGCAGCGAGCGCCTTTGGGGCACCATCGCCTATCACCGGCGCAAGGCGAACGGGTTCAACATTGCGCCACAGGGACCGGAGGAGGATGCCTCGGAGCTCTCCACCTTCTCGGTCAAGGGCGGCGTGGCCGTGTTCGACAATTTCACCGTCGATCTGATGCTCCGCCGGGTGGCGAAGACGGGCGATCGGGACACCGAGGGCGGTCCGGCCGGAACGCTCGCCGTGCAGGTGGACAACCCCTCCCACTTCGCCTCCGAGCAGATGCTGGCGGGCGGCGAGGCGACATGGCGCATGTTCGACGGCGTGCTCGTGCACCGCTTCCGGGCGAACACCCAGGAGACGCGCCGGGACGACACCTCGATCTCGCCCTTCGGCACCTTCTTCTCGCGCAATCTCGGCGAGGCGCGAAAGCTCGCCTATCTCGCGACCCTCAATCTTAAGACCGAGGCGCTCGGCGGCTCGAGCCATGTTCTCACGGGCCTCGTGGAGCGCGAGGACCAGGGCTTCACGCCGGTGACCCAGGGCAATGCGGAGCATGAGCGCCTTCAGATCGGCTATGCCCTGCAATATCGCGCGGCGCTGATGGAGCGGCTCTTTCTGAGCGCCGCCGTCCGGCGAGACGACAATGACAGCTTTGCCGACTTCACCACCTGGCGGGTCTCCGGGGCGGTCAGGCTCGGCGGCGGCATGCTCGCCCTGCGCCCGCATGCGAGCGCAGGCACGGGCGTCAAGTTCCCGACCATGTTCGAGCAGTTCGGCGTCACGGCCCAGTTCATCCCCAATCCCGATCTCCTGCCCGAGGAGAGCTTCGGCTGGGATGCCGGAGCGGAGCTCAGGATTCTCGACGGGCGCCTTGTGCTTGATGCCACCTGGTTCGAGGCGGATCTCGAGAACGAGATTCGAACCCTGTTCCTGCCATTCGGCGATCCGCGCTGCCTGGCCATCGGCGCCTTCTTCTGCTCGACGGTGGAGAACGTGGCGGGCGAGAGCCGGCGGCGCGGGCTGGAGCTGACCGCCCGCATCGCCGTGGCGGCGGGTGTGACCCTCTCGGGCGCCTATACCCGGCTCGATGCCACGGGGGCCGATGGCCTTGCCGAGATTCGCCGGCCGAGGGATTCGGGGCGGATCGACATCGCCTGGCAGAGCGAGGATGGGCGCGGCAAGCTCGACCTCTCGGCCATCTACAATGGCCAGAGGCCGGACATTGCCTTTCGTCTTCCCTTCTTCACGGCCGAGCGGGTCGTGCTCGACGACTATTGGCTGCTCGCGGCATCGGGCTCCTGGGAGGTGAAGCCGGGCGTTGCCCTCTTTGGCCGGATCGAGAATCTGCTCGATAGCGACTATCAGGAGGTCTATGGCTTCGAGACGGCGCCGCGCGCCGTCTATGGCGGGCTGAAGCTCACTCTGGGCCTCGGCACCGAGCCGCTGGAGCCACCGGCGCGCTGAGGGCGCGAGAACGTGCAGGACCCGGCCGCGTCTTCGGCTTGTCACGCAGCCGCGGCCGGGCTATCCATCATCGGCAACGGTTTTCATCGCGAGGGGAGGGCAACATGGCCCGGCAGAACGATTTGGCATCGCGGGACTGGACGGGGTTGGGGCTGGTGGCCGCGCTGGCGGCCCTCGTGCTCCTCGGGCTGGCGGGGCGCCTCTTGCCGCATCCGCCCAATTTCACCCCCGTGGCGGCGCTTGCCGTCTTTGCCGGTTTCCTCTTTCGCGGGCGCGCCGCGGCCTGGGTCGTGCCGCTTGCCGTGATGGGCCTCGGCGATCTCTGGCTCGGGCTCTACCATCCGGGCGTGATGGCGGCGGTCTATGGCG
>JALUTE010000505.1 GCA_027058255.1 Methyloligella sp.
AAGAGGGAGAAATCCTCCACCGCCGCCCGCTCGCCCGCGCCATAGCGGAAGCTCACATGGTCGAAGGTGATGGCGCCGTCGCGCACCTCGAGGGGCCTGGCGCCCGGGCGGTCGGTGATCTGCGGGACCTCGTCGAGGAGGTCGAAAATGCGCTGGGCGGCGGCGAGGCCCTCCTGCAGCTTGGCGTTGAGATTGCCGAGGGCGCGGATCGGCTGGGCGGCCATGAGAAGCGCGCTCACGAAGCCGGTGAAGTCGCCCACCGTGTTGATGCCGCTGGAGATGCGCCAGGTGGCGAGCGCGATGACGCTCGCCACCGCCAGACCGCCGAGGGTCTCCAGGAAGGGGGCGAGGCGCGCCTTGCTCTTGACCGCCTTCATGCGCAGGCGAAACACGTCCTCGAAGCTCGCATTGATGCGACTCGCGGCAAAGCGCTCCAGCCGGAAGGTCTTGATGAGCCGGGCGCCGGAGAAGTTCTCGGTCAGCAGCGCGGTCATGCCGCCGAGCTCGCGCTGGGTGCGCTTGGCGACCCGGCGAAGGCGCCGGCCGATGCGCATGATGGGCACGCCGGCGAAGGGATAGACGCCGAGCACGATGAGGGTCATCACCCAGTCGAGATAGAGCATGGAGCCGATGAGCGCGAAGACGGTCAGCATGTCGCGCACGGCCGTGTTCAGTGTTCCCTGGAAGGCGAGCTGGATGAAATTGACGTCATTGGTGAGGCGGGAGACCAGATGGCCCGGGGCCTCGCGCACGAGACGCGAGAAATCGGACGCCAGCAAATGGGCAAACACCTGCTTCTGGATGTCCACGGCCAGGCGCAGCACGATCCGGTTGGTGACGACGTTCTGAAAGTAGAGAAAGACGCTCTTGAATGCGGTGATGCCGACGATGATGGCGAGGATGGGAAAGAGCATGTCCGTGCGCCCGCCGCCAAGCATGTCGTAGGAATACTTGATGATGAGGGGATAGGCGCCCGTCGCGGCGGCGACCAGGCCCATGAGGGCGAGGGCGAGAAGGAGCGCCCGCCAGCGCCCGGCGACCCAGTCGCGCCAGCAGCGGGCGAGAAGCGCGCGGCTGTCGGCGTGGAGCGCGAGCCCGGTGGCCTTCGTCCCATCGTCCGGGCGCCCTGCAGCGGGCCGCGCCCCATTGGCCCGCGGTGCGGGGGCATCCGTGCGCGCGCCGTGCCCGGCACCGGATTCGGCCGGCGCCGCGGCCGCCCTGCCGCTCGCGGTCCTGTCATGCTCGCCGGTCAACGGCCTTCCTCTTCTCTCGCCGCAGCCTGGGTGCCGTTCGAGGCGGGATCGAGCAGGCGATGCAGATGCACGATGAAATAGCGGGTATGCGCATCGTCGACCGTCTTCTGCGCCACGGCCTTCCAGGCATCGAAGGCGCTGGCATAGTCGGGATAGATGCCGACGATATCGAGCGCGTCGAGATCCCGGAAGCGGATGTCGCCGATCTCCTCGAGCTCACCGCCAAAGACGAGATGCAGGAGCTGCTTCTTCCGCTCCCCTGTCCCATCGCCTGCCATGCGAGTCACCTCTCGCCCCTGCCTTTCCATGCCGCTCCGGCCCGGGCCGCATCCGCCCGTCGCGCACCGGCCCCACCGAGGCCCGCCTCTGCCAGCCTCCGCATGATCTCGGCATAGAGCGCCGGGCCCGCCGCCACGACCGACGCCAGGCGCGGATGCGGCCGGTTGAAGGTGAGCGGCGCGCCTGAACCATCGCTGACGATGCCGCCCGCTTCCTGCACCAAAAGGCTCGCGGCGGCAAGGTCCCACTCGCTTTTCGGCCCCAACGAGACCGTCGCCTCGGCCCGCCCGGCGGCCACCAGCGCGACCCGATAGGCGATGGAGTTGACCCAGAGCCGCTCCACACGCGGCCAGGGGCCGCGCCATTCGCGCCGGCGCAGGAAACCTTCGGCGACGATCAGCCGGGCCCCGTCCAGGCGGGCGCGCCGACTGACGCGCAGCGGCTGGCCGGCCTTGCCCGTCCCGTCTCCCTCCTCGCAACCGCGTTCACCGTCGCGAGCAGCGCCGAACAGGCACGCGCCGGCGCCGCGCACCGCCTCGAAGCGCTCTCCCGTCACGGGATTGAAGACCATGGCGAGCACGGGGGCCCCGTCCTCCACGAGCGCCGCAGAGACGGTCCACTCGCTCCGCCCGCGCAGGAAGGCGCGGGTGCCGTCGATGGGATCGACGATCCACACATGACGCCGGGAGAGGCGCGCCTCGTCGTCGGCGCTCTCCTCCGAGAGCCAGCCATAGTCCGGCCGGGCGCCCATGAGCCGCGCCTCGAGAACCGCATTGGCCGCGTGGTCCGCCTCGCTCACCTCGGTGCCGTCGGCCTTGCGCGCGACCTCCACGGGGCGGCCATAGAGGGCGAGCGCCCGTGCACCGGCCTCGATCACGGCCGCGCGCAACAGGGCCATGTCCGCGGCGAGGGGCTCGGGGCAGGGCGCGGCCCCGTCCGCGCACTCGGCGCCTTGCGACCCTGCGCCTGCCGTCATTCTCGCTCTCCCTGTCGCCTGGCGGTGTCCGTCAGCGTCCGCGCCGCCCCTGCCCCGAGGCGGCACTGAACATTACCCGATATTGACCTTTTTCCTTAATGGGAATCGAAACCTGTCATGCGAGAGTGCCCCTTGGAGAGCCAAGGCCGCGACAGCCGGCCATCTCGGGAGTTGACAGCTTGGCGTCGCGACCGGGCGGGCGCGGGCGGACAGACCATCCGCACGGGCCCGCCCGTCGCTTGTCCGCCCGGCCCCCGCCCGTCCGCGCGCGCCGCCCTCATCCGGTCACGAGGGCTCGCACGGCCATGTCCAGGACGAGCCCGGCGAAGACGATGGCGCCGAGATCCCGGTTGGCGCGGAAGCGGGCGAGGCAGTTGTCCGGATCATCCGTGTCGAGGGTTGCCACCTGCCAGGCCATGTGCATGGCCGCGAGCGCCATCGCGGTCGCGAAGACGACACGCCCCCCCGCCATCCAGCCGGCCGCGAAAATGCCGCTCCACGCCAGGGCGTAGAACGCCGCCACCCATTTGTCGCTTGCCGCCCCGAAGCGCAGCGCCGTGGATTTCAGCCCCAAAAGCGCATCGTCCTCGCGGTCCTGGTGAGCGTAGATGGTGTCATAGCCCACCGTCCATGCCACGGCGCCCGCATAGAGCAGAAGCGCCGGGGCATCCAGGCTGCCCTTGATGGCCGCCCAGCCCATGAGGGCGCCCCAGTTGAAGGTGAGGCCGAGCACGAGCTGTGGCCAATGGGTGATGCGCTTCATGAAGGGATAGATGGCGATGGGGGCGAGCGAGGCGATACCGAGCCCGATGGTGAAGCGGTTGAACTGGAGCAGCACCAGAAGGCCGACGAGAGAGAGGGCAACCATGAAGGCCGCCGCCTGAGCGACGCTCACCGCACCCGACGGGATGGGCCGCCCCCTGGTGCGGGCCACCCGCGCGTCGATGTCCCGGTCCACGATGTCGTTATAGGTGCACCCGGCCGCCCGCATGACCATGGCGCCGACGGCGAAGAGGGCGAGATGGCCGAGATTGGGCAGGTCCGCGCCCTGCGACAGGCTGGCAAGCGCCGAGGACCACCAGCAGGGCCAGAGCAGCAGCCACACGCCGATGGGCCGGTCCGCACGGGCGAGGCGCAGATAGGGACGCGCGGGCGCCGGTGCCCAGCGATCGACCCAGTTGCCCGGTGCCGCGTCGGCCGGTGCTGCATCGCCGGGCGCCGTGTCCTGCGCCCCGGCGCGGCCTTGGCGCTCATCGTTCTCGCCGATCATGTCGCTCGCTCTCCCCTCTGCGGCGCACTCCGCCCCGCCGCCGTCCCGTCGCCCCCTCTCTGGCAAGGGTGGACCGTTTGCGCAATAGACGACAGGGCAAGAATAGGAAACAACCGGGCAGGGTGCGAGCCAGGCGGAGGAGGCGAGGGCGGAGATATGGCGAGCTATGATTTCAGGGCACAGCGGCTGCATGTGGAGGCCGATCTTGCTGCCGAAAGCCAGATCGATTGCACGCCGGCCCAGGCCAACTATCTGCGCAATGTGCTGCGTCTCGCGGCGGGGGCGCGCATTCTCCTCTTCAATGGCCGGGACGGGGAATGGCTGGCCGAGCTCGTCGAAGCGGGACGTCGCGCCTGCCGGCTTCGACCCCTCGAGCAGACCCGCCCCCAGGAGGCGGGCCCGGACATCCGCTATCTGTTCGCCCCGCTCAAGCGCGCCCGGCTCGACTACATGGTCCAGAAGGCGGTGGAGATGGGCGCCGCGCGCCTCTCGCCCGTGCTCACCCGCCGCACCCAGGTGGGGCGGGTCAATCTCGAGCGCATGCGCGCCAATGCCATCGAGGCCGCGGAGCAGTGCGGCATCCTCACCATTCCTGAGATCGACGCGCCCGTCTCCCTCGAGACGGCGCTCGGCGAATGGGACGCGGGCCGGGCGCTCGTCTTCTGCGACGAAGGCGCGCCCGTCGCGGACCCTCTTGCCGCGCTCTGCCACCTCTCGCCGGGCCCGGTCGCGCTTCTGATCGGCCCGGAGGGCGGCTTTTGCGAAGAGGAGCGCCTGATGCTGATGGATCAAGCTTTCGTGACTCCCATCTCGCTCGGGCCCCGCGTGCTGCGGGCCGACACCGCCGCCATCGCCGCGCTCGCGCTCGTCAATGCCACGCTCGGCGATTGGCGGGGCGAAAGCTGACGGGGCCGATGCCTCGGGGTGCGGCGTCGCGTCCCGCCCAACGGCACCCTTGCCCTTGCCAAGGCTCGCGGTGCGCGCCATATGTTCACCCATTGCATGCGGGCGCGATCCAGGCCGTCCGCGAGAGCCCACGGCTCCCCGTCGCTCATGGTGCGGCATCCTGATGCGCTTGCCCCATGGGCCGGGCCTTGTCTCCCAGAGGACACGTCATGTCGGAAGTGTTGGAAAGCCAGGACGATCGGCGTGTCCGCTCACCGGCCGAGCTGGCCGCGTGGCTGGAGGCCGGAAGCCGGCCTGCGCGCGAGTGGCGGATCGGCACGGAGCACGAGAAGTTCGGCTTTCGCCTCGATGACCTCTCGCCCCTGCCCTATGAAGGCGAGCACGGCATCCGCCGGGTGCTGGAGGAGCTGGCGCGGCGCTTTGCCTGGGTTCCCATCACCGAGGGCGAAACGCTCATCGGCCTCAAGCAGCCCGGTTGCAGCCATGGCTGCACCATCACCCTGGAGCCGGGCGGACAGCTCGAGCTCTCCGGCGAGCCGCTGGAGAGCATTCACGAGACGTGCTCGGAGGTGAACCGGCATCTGGCCCAGGTGCGCGAGGTGAGCGAGGCCATGGGGATCGGCTTTCTCGGCCTCGGCTTCTCGCCCAAATGGTCGCTCGCCGAGACGCCCCGCATGCCCAAGGGGCGCTATGCCATCATGTCCGCCTACATGCCCAAGGTCGGCCGGCATGGCCTGGACATGATGTACCGGTCCTGCACGGTGCAGGTGAATCTCGATTTCTCCGACGAGGCCGACATGGTGAAGAAGATGCGTGTCTCGCTGGCCCTGCAGCCTGTGGTGACCGCGATCTTCGCCAACTCCCCCTTCGCCGACGGCAAGCCCACGGGTTTCCTTTCCTATCGCAGCGAGGTCTGGCGGCACACCGATCCCGATCGCACCGGCATGCTGCCCTTCGCCTTCGAGGAGGGTTTCGGATTCGAGGCCTATGTGGACTATGTGCTCGATGTGCCCATGTATTTCGTGTATCGCGACGGGCGCTATGTGGACGTGGCGGGGGCCTCGTTCCGCGACTTCCTCGCCGGACGGCTGGAAGCGCTGCCGGGCGAGCGGCCGACCCTCGACGATTGGGCCGACCATCTGAGCACGGCCTTCCCCGAGGTGCGGCTCAAGCGCTATCTGGAGATGCGGGGCGCCGATGGCGGCCCCTGGCGCAAGCTCTGTGCGCTGCCGGCGCTCTGGACGGGCCTGCTCTATGACGGTGCGGCGCTCGATGCCGCCTGGGCGCTGGTGAAGGACTGGAGCGCCGAGGAGCGTCAGGGCTTGCGGGATCGGGTTCCGCGCACGGCCCTGAAGACGCCGTTTCGCGGCGGCACCGTGCAGGACATCGCCCGGGACGTGGTGGCGATCGCGCTCGACGGCCTCAAGGCGCGCGGGCGCGAGGACAGCCTGTGCTCGGACGAGCGGCAGTATCTGGCCGGCGTGCAGCGCATCGTGGAGAGCGGGCGCACCCCGGCCGAGGCGCTGCTCGAGCGCTACGAGACCGACTGGCAGGGCGACATCGACCGCATCTTTCTCGAAATGGCCTACTGACCGGCAGGCGCGTGCCCCTCGGCGGGCCTGCCCCCCCGCGGTCCATGCCCCCCTTCAAGGCGCGGCGCGCGCTCCGACCGCGGCCGCCGGGACGGCTGTCGCGTCAACCGGTGCCCTCGAACTTGAAGGAGACCTGCACCTTGGCGCGGAAGGCCTCGACCTTGCCGTCCTTGATGACCATGTCCTGCTCGACCACCTCGGCGACGCGCAGATCGCGCAGGGACTGGCTGGCGCGCGCCACCGCGGCTGTGGCCGCCTTCTCCCACGACTCCGTGCTGGTGCCGACCAGCGTGATGACCTTGTAGACGCTTTCCGCCATGACCTGTCTCCCTGACGCGGGCCGGGCCATCCCCGGCCAGGAGCGAGCATGACAGGTCCGCCCCGCGGCGTCGAGGCGAGAATTCGGAGAGGGCGGCGCAAAGCGGGCGGGGCGGTGCAAAAAGCGGGCGGGGCGGTGCAATATGCCCGCTTGCGCCCTTGGACCTCTTGCGATAAGCCATCGGCGCCCGGCGACACGGAATGCCCGCCGCCCACGCATCTTCCCTTGGTCGATCATGAGCAACCCCTTTCGGGGAACCCCTGGACTGGAGCCATGACCTATATCGTCAACGACGCCTGCATCATGTGCAAGTACACCGACTGTGTGGAGGTGTGCCCGGTCGACTGTTTCTACGAAGGCGAGAACATGCTCGTCATTCATCCGGACGAGTGCATCGACTGCGGGGTGTGCGAGCCGGAATGCCCGGTGGAGGCGATCAAGCCGGACACCGAGCCCGGCGCCGAGAAATGGGTTGAATTCAACAGGGAATATTCGGAAAAATGGCCGAATATCACCATCAAGAAGGATCCCCTGCCCGACGCCGAGCGCTATGAGAAGGAAGAGGGCAAGCTGGAGAAGTACTTCTCGCCCAATCCGGGCGAAGGCGACTGACACCGCTCTGCCGGCCCGCGCACCGCTTATGCGCACCGCCTGCCAAGGACAACGAAAGAGACGCGCCATGAAGACCGAGAAGGGATTCCACCCCGACTATCACCGCATCAAGGTGGTGATGACCGACGGCACCGAGTTCGAGACCTACTCGACCTACGGCAAGG
>JALUTE010000506.1 GCA_027058255.1 Methyloligella sp.
CATTCGGCCTCGGCGGAACTGGCCAGCAGATGGGCGGTGCGGGCAACCAGGTCGTCATAGTCGAGCGCCGCGCGGCGGGCCTTGGCGCGGGCGAAACGGTCGAGAATGCGGTCCGAGAGGCGCAGCAGCGCAAGGGTCGCCTCCACGATCCTGAGGCCGAGGCGCTCGTGATAGAGGGCGTGAAAGCGAGCCTGCGCGGCCTCGACGAGCGCCGCGAGCTGCGGGTGTGCCTCGGCGACGGCCTTGGTCATGAGGCTCTTGCGTGGCTCTTTCTTGCTGGTGAGGAAATAGTCGGACAGCGCATTGATGCGCGTGTCTGGCGGCGTATCCGGGTTGAGCGCGGCGAGGCGCTGAGCGTGTTTCCTGTCATTCACCCCCCCTTGGCCGAGCGCTTCGACAAGGCTCGCAAGGTCGCCCGCGTCCAGGAGCCCCGCCATCTCCGCCTCGATCTGCCCAATGTCGACCGAGGGTCGCACGCCGAGGGCGCGGCGCAGCGCCTGCGCCACCTGATCGAACGGGTCGGGGCTGTCCGTGCTCGCAACGATCAGCCGCTCGATCATCTCGCGCTCGCGCAGGACGTTATGCAACAGGGCGTCGAACCCCTCCTCGTGAATGGCGGCGACGATGGCATCGAGCGCCTGGCCGAGGGGGCCCGCGCTCTCGCTGCTCGCCTCGGCCAGCACCGCGTCGATGCTCCGGGCGAGCAGCTCGGCGCGGGTCTCGTCATCGAGGACGGTGAAATCGGGCGCGATTCCGGCCTCCAGGGGAAAGCGCTGCAACAGGCGCTCGCAAAAGGCATGGATGGTCTGCACCTTGAGCCCGCCCGGCGTCTCGATGGCCTCGGCAAAGAGGGCGCGGGCGCGGCTGGTCTCCTCACCGGTGGGGGCGCGGCCGAGTAGGGCGCCGAGGCTCGCCTGCAAGGCGCTGTCGCTCGCCATGGCCCATTCGCCGAGCCGCGCGAAGACCCGGTTCGCCATCTCCGAGGCGGCCGCCTTGGTGTAGGTGAGGCAGAGCAGCCGCTCCGGCGCCGTGCCGGCGAGCAGAAGGCGCAGGACCCGCTCGGCCAGGACATGGGTCTTGCCGGTTCCCGCATTGGCGCCGACCCAGGCCGAGGCGGCCGGGTCCGCGGCCTCGGCCTGCAGGCGTGCGGTCTTGCGCAAGGCCGCCTCGAGCGCCGCCGTGCCGGAAGATGCGTCCTGCGCGCTCATGCGGGCACTCCCCTCTCCCGCGCCGGTGCGGCCGACCACTCATCCACCCGGGCGAGATGGGCATAGTCGTCGAGCCGGTAATGGGCGGCGAAGGCCGCGCCGCGCCGCCGGATGGCCGCATAGGGCGTCTCCTCCCGGTCGAAGGCGTTCACCAGGGCGGCGAGTGCTTCGAGCGCTTCATTGGCCAGGTCGTCGAAATTGCCGTCGAAATCCTGGAGATCGACAATCTTCTCCTCCCCGGGGGGCGTTCCACCGCTGGCGCGGATATAGGCAAGGCCCGCAATGGCGCGGGGTTGCAGCCCCGCAAAGCCGCCCGCGAGGGCGATGGCCGCCTCGAGGGGAAGCTGCGGCGCCAGGAGATGGGTGACACGCGTCACAGGTGGCGGCGTGCCGGTCTTGTAGTCGTAGATCACCGCCCCGCCGTCCTCAGTGAGGTCGATCCGGTCGGCCCGGGCCGTCAGGGTGAAGGGGCCGGCCCGCGCCGCAAGCTCGCGCTCGCCATGGATCTCGGCAAGGCTGCGCCGAACCGCGGGGGCTTGGGCGGGCGCCCGGCGCGCGGGCTCGGTCTCGGCGAACCAGGCGGCAAAGCGCGCGAGCCGGCGCCGCCAGAAGGTCGCAACCCTCGGATGCGCCGCATGCTCGGCGAGCACATGCTCGATGATCTCCATGAGCGCGCCGGCAATGTCGTCCGGAAGGCTCGTCGGATAGCGGCTCGCGAAAAGGTGCATGGCCCGGTGGAGTATCTGCCCGCGCAGTGCCGCGTCGGGCTGCTTGCCGAGCGGCGGCAACGCCTCAAGGTGCAGAATGTGCCGGGCGAAGATCGCATAGGGGTTGGCGATCCAGCTCTCGATGCGTGTGACGGAGAGCTTCCGGGGGCGGGCCGCGACGGGCGGGCGCGGCTCGGGCGGCGCGATGGTCCGAATTGCCGGCACATGATCGCGGGCCCGCGCCCAGGCGAGCCAGGGCGTATCGTCGCCGGGCTCCAGGGCATCCTCGAGGCCGAGGCCCGCGAGCAGGGTGGCAAGGCGCATCAGCCAGCGCGAGGGCACGCT
>JALUTE010000507.1 GCA_027058255.1 Methyloligella sp.
GTCCAAGCGCATGAAGCACTGGGCACTTTATGACATGCGCTTGGACCGGGCCGAGCTCAACGACCTCTCGGCCCGCTATCCCAGGCTCGTTGAGCGTCTGAGCAGTCTCTGGCACCGTCTCGACGCGCGGTTTCGCATGGACGCCAACAGGCCGGCGAGAGATCAGTAACGCAGGAGTGCCGCAAACCCCCGTCAGCTCACCACGGCCCGGTCCGTGACCCGCCGCCAGTTTGTCCCGTCGGAAAACGCAAGCACCGGGCCGCCCGACTCATTGCTTACATAGACCATGGCGCCGGCGCCGACCGTTGACGCGCTCGGCAATGTCGCCACGGTGTAGGAGGGCGCAATCGGCGGCACCTGGAATTTCGCCGCCCTGGGCGAGAGGTTGAACAGGTCTTTGAATCCGTTATTCTGCCATCCAATCCTCATCTCCGGCGCCTGGCCGGTCTGCACTTTGTTGCTACGCGACTCAACGCGCAAGTTCATCTGATGGCTCAGGGTCCTGAGCACCAAATCAACCAGGTCGATAGCAGGATCTGATGAGCGCTGCTCGAACACGGCACCATTGGCTCCGTTGACGTTCTGAACAATCAACGCAACTTGGCCAAACGTGCCACCGCCCTCGATGACAACGCCGGATGTCGACGCCGTTCCCGTGTTCCTGAGCTTGACGCCATCGGGCAGAACGAGGTCCTTCTTGAGTGTTGTCTCACCCGTTCCGCCATCGACAACGAATGCCTCGTTCCATGTCGTGCCATCCGCGCTCACCTTGACATGCCAGTCGTCGTCGCCCGCAAGGCCGAACTCGGCGCGGCCGGAGAAGCCGGTCTGGAAAAGGACGCTGGCCGTGTCTGCGGCGGTATTCTTGTTGACCTTGAGCTGATGCCCCGCGCCGGCGTGGTTGAAGAGCGAGGCGGGCGAGGAGACGGCGAGGCGGTTGGTGGCGTCGGCCGTCGCGTTGATGCCGAGGAACGGCACGTTCTGATGCGCGGCATTGGTTGCGTCGCTCCAAGAACTTCCGTCATAGGCGTAAAGCTTGTCCTCATCCGCCACCCAGGCGAGCCAACCCTCCCTCGGGGCATAGACCATCCAGGCGCCATCCTGGAAGGCTGCGATCTGGCCATCCTTACCGGCCCATGCGCCCGTGGCTCCCGAGGCCACGATATAGCGGTCGCCATCGGCCGGCGAGGCTGGTGGAGTGGCGAGGTCCTTGTCGAGAACCGAGAGTTGCACGATCGCATCGAGCGCGCGAATGGCCTCATTGTGGGTCACGTGCTTTTGCGCTTGCGCCGCGGCGATGTAGGAGAGTTTGAGATTGGGTGTGTCGGTCATGATGCTCGCTCCAGGGGGTGCGCCTCGGGCAACGGAGCAAGCATAAGCCCGGCGTCTGCGACCGGGGATAAGTCGCTCTCGCGTCTCCACGGACTGCTAAGTGCGCCGCTTGTCGGGCTCCCTGGCAGGGCCGGCGTTCGTCCGTCTTGCTGAATGCTGCGCCCGTTCTCTATGGTCCGCTCGCCAGTTGTTGCGCAAGGAGCGCCATATGATGCATGTCGAGCGACTCGCCATTCCCGATGTCGTCGTGCTCACACCGCGCATTTTCCGCGACGCGCGGGGATTCTTCTCGGAGACCTGGAACAGGCGGGCGCTTGGCGAGGCCGGGATAGAGGCCGATTTCGTCCAGGACAATCATTCGCTCTCGCGCGACAAAGGCGTCGTGCGCGGGCTTCATTTCCAGACACCGCCTCATGCCCAGGACAAGCTCGTTCGTGTCATCAGGGGGCGCGTTCTCGATGTGGCGGTCGATATCCGCCGCGGCTCGCCCACATTCGGGCGCCACGTGGCGGTCGAGCTCTCGGCCGAGAATTGGCGCCAGCTCTGGGTGCCCAGGGGCTTTGCCCATGGCTTCTGTACGCTGGAGCCGGACACGGAAGTTCTTTACAAGGTCACCGACTATTATGCGCCCGAGTGCGACGAAGGCCTTTTGTGGAATGACCCGGCGCTCGGGATCGACTGGCCGGTCGGGGAGGGGGAGGCCATTCTCTCCGAGAAGGACAGGAGCCATCCCCGCCTTGCCGAGCTTCCCGAGGTTTTCCAGTTTGCGGCTGTCCAATGAACGTTGGAGCACCGATCAGTCGATTTCGAGGGAGAATGGAAAAGAAGGACCGAAGGAGGAGAGGCGCCAATGGAGAGGATGAAGATCATAGTGACGGGCGGCGCCGGCTTCATCGGCTCGGCCGTTTGCCGCTATCTCGTGGGC
>JALUTE010000508.1 GCA_027058255.1 Methyloligella sp.
CAGGCCCCGCACCGCCGCATCGCCAAGACGCCCGGCAAGAGGCGCCAGGGCCTCGCTCGCGCCCGCAAGCTGCGCGAGGGCCTCGAACTCCGCGCTGGCCCGGTCCCGATCGAACACGGGCGGCGGTGCCCCTATGCGGCTCCAGAGCGGCGCCTCCCCGCTGCCCGCGCCATCGTCTCCAGGCCCTGACATGGCGAAAGGCCCGTCATCCGCCTCCCCCGCTCTTCCAGCCGTGCCCATGATCCCGCCCCCGATCTATGCCTCGCCCATGGCGCCGCCATCATCCCCCACGCCATTGTGCGCGCTCGCGGCAGGCAAGACAATCATCGCTTCGAGACCGCCACCCGGAGCATTGTCGCCGAGGCGCACCGTCCCGCCATGCAGCCGCGCCACCGCCGCGACCAGGGCCAGGCCGAGACCGCTGCCCGGTGCGGACCGGCTCGCCTCGAGGCGCACGAAACGCTTGAGGACCCGCTCGCGCTCGGCCTCGGGAATGCCCGGCCCCTCGTCTGCGACACCGATGGCCGCCTGCGCACCCTCGCGCCGGGCGCGCAGCACGATGCGGCCGCGCTGTGCGCCCTGATCGCCGCCTTCGCCTCCGCCCTCGCCATCGCCATCACCCTCGCCATCGCCCCTGCCCTGCGCTTGGCGTCCCGCGCCATATTTGATGGCGTTGTCCACCAGATTGGCGAGGGCCTGGCCCAGAAGCTGGCGGTCGCCGATCACCTGAACCTCCTCGTCTGCCTCAACCTCCAGGGCGAGCCCCTGCTCCTCCGCCAGCGGCCCGTAGAGCTCGGCCACATCCGCCAGAAGCCCGGCCAGGTGCACCGGCTCACGCGCGCTTGCGCCCGCGCCCGCCTCGAGCCGGGCAATGGAGAGGAGCGCATTGAAGGTGCGGATGAGCTCGTCCGCCTCCTCGATGGTGCGCTCCAGAACCTCCCGGCAGGGCGC
The DNA here is from genome assembly GCA_027058255.1 of Methyloligella sp. Taxonomy (GTDB): domain Bacteria; phylum Pseudomonadota; class Alphaproteobacteria; order Rhizobiales; family JALUTE01; genus JALUTE01. Next base: position 952 of record JALUTE010000508.1, read on the forward strand.
GTGCGCCAGGGTCTCGCCATCGCGCAGGGCGGCCTCGACACGGTTGCGCAGCCGCCCGAGCGGCGTCTTGAGGTCGTGGGCGATGTTGTCGGAGACCTCTCGCAGCCCGTTCATGAGCTGCTCGATGCGCTCCAGCATGGCATTGAGGCTCTGGGAAAGGCGGCCCAGCTCGTCACTCGAGCTCTCGAGAGGAATGCGCTCGGAGAGATTGCCGGCCATGATCCGCTGGCTCGCCCGCGTCATGGCGTCGATGCGCTTGAGAATGGAGCGGCTGACCCAGATGCCGCCGGCGAGCCCCACCAGGGCCACGAAACCGAACCCCCAGAGAAAGATGCGCCGCACCACATTGGCGAAATCGCGCTGGTCCTCGACGTCGCGCCCGACGATGAGAAGAGCGCCGCCCGGCACCCGGATCGGCACGCCGACGGCAAGCCGGGTCTCGGGGCCGGTCGGGGCGCGGCGGCGATAGCGGAACAGCCCTCCGGCCGCGCCCCGTCCGGATTGGGCATCGCCCGAGAGCAGCTCGGGGGGCACGCGGTCGAGATTGCCGGCAATCTTGCGGCCCCGCGCATCGGCGAGGAAGTAGAGGCTGTTTCCGGGGGTGCGGCTGCGCTCCAGGAGCGTTCGCGCGAGAAGGGTCGGCCCGCCCACCTCGAACTGCTCACGCAGGCCCCGGACCTCGGCCGTGATGGTCTGGAGGACCTGGCCGGTGAGCATGTCGTTGGTCTTCCAGAAGATGGTGCCCACGACCACGGCGGCAGCGAGGGAGTAGGCAAGCAGATAGGCGAGGGCAAGGCGAAAGGTGGTGGTCGAGAAGAGCTTGGCGAGCGCCGTCACGGCCCGTCAGCCCCGCATGTCCCGGCCCCGCGCGTCGCCGGGCGACGTGCCTTGCGCGCGATCCCCGGCGGCGCGCGGGTCGCGCATCATGTAGCCGGCCCCCCGCACCGTGTGCAGAAGGGGTGGAGAGAAATTCCGGTCGATCTTGGAGCGCAGGCGCGAGATGTGCACGTCGATCACATTGGTCTGCGGGTCGAAATGATAGTCCCACACATTCTCGAGCAGCATGGTGCGTGTCACCACCTGGCCCGCATGGCGCATGAGATATTCGAGCAGGCGGAACTCGCGCGGCTGGAGCACGATCGGCACGTCGCCGCGGCGCACCTCGTGCGAGAGGCGGTCGAGCACGAGGTCGCCGACCACATAGCGGGTCTCGGCCTGCTCCGGCGCCGCCCGTCGCCCGAGCGCCTCCACACGGGCGAGCAGCTCGGCATAGGCGAAGGGCTTGGTGAGATAGTCGTCCCCGCCGGCCCTCAGCCCCTTCACGCGGTCGTCCACCTCGCCGAGGGCGCTGAGAATGAGAACGGGCGTTGTGACCCCATCGCGGCGCAACGTCTCGATGATGGAAAGCCCATCGCGACGGGGAAGCATGCGATCGACAATGAGAACGTCGTAGCGGCCGGTGCGCGCCTCGGCGAGGCCGCTCTCGCCATCGGTGGCGACATCGCACGCATGCCCGCTCTCGCCAAGAGCGCGCGCGAGGAAGGTCGCGACCTCCTTGTCGTCCTCGATCACGAGAACTCGCATGGCGTGGCTGCACCTCTCCTGGCCCGGCCCATGGGTCCTGGCCCGGCCCATGGGGACGCGGAAGGGCGGAGGCCCGCACCACGCCGGCCTCCGCCTCTTGCCATGTCCTGGCTGCGCCGTCAGGCCTTCTTCAGCGGCAAGGCGATGAAGCGCTGCTGCTCACCGGACTTCACCCGCATCAGAACCGCCTTGCGGCCACGCTCGCGCGCCTTGCGCACGCCCCGCGCCACATCCTCGGGGCTGGACACGGGGATGCCCGCCACCTCGAGGATCACATCGCCGGCCCTGAGCCCCTTGATGGCAGCCTCCGAGCCCGGATCGACGTCGGTGATGACGACTCCCTCGCGCCCGGCGCCCTCCATGGCGGAGGCCGGCGCCAGCGAGAGCCCGAGGGATTCGACCTCGGCGCTTGCGGGCTTGTTGCTCTCCTGCAGCGCCGCCAGCCGCTCCGGCGAGGGGAAGGTTCCGAGCCGCACGGAGACCGTCTTGCGCGCGCCGTCGCGCACCACCACGATCCGCACCTGCTCGCCCGGCGCATAGCCGGCGATCTTGCGCGCCAGATCGCGGCTGTCGCGGATCGCATCGTCGTTCACCTTGACGATGGCATCGCCCACCCGGATGCCGTCACGCGCGGCCGGGCCGCCCTTGGTCAGCTTGGTCACAAGCGCGCCCTGCGGCTCGTCCATGCCCAGGCTCGCGGCGATGTCCTCGGTCACGTTCTGGATGTGGACGCCCAGCCAGCCGCGCGAGACCTTGCCCTTGTCGCGCAGCTCGGCCACCACCTTCTTTACCAGCTCGGCCGGAACGGCAAAGGCGATGCCGACATTGCCACCCGACGGGCTGAAGATCGCCGTGTTGACGCCGATCACCTCGCCGTTGAGATTGAAAGTCGGCCCGCCCGAATTGCCGCGGTTCACGGCGGCGTCGATCTGGAGATAGTCATAGGGCCCGGAGCCGATATTGCGCCCACGCGCCGAGACGATGCCGACCGTCACCGTGCCACCCAGGCCGAACGGATTGCCGATCGCCAGCACCCAGTCGCCCACCCGCGCCGGCTTGGAGGCAAAGCGCACATGGGGCAGCGGCTTCTTGGCGTCGATCTTGAGGAGTGCAAGATCGGTGCGCGGATCGCGACCCACGATCTTGGCAACATACTTCTCCCGGTCCTTGAGGCTGACCTCGATCCGCGAGGCCTTGGCCACCACGTGATTGTTGGTCACCACATAGCCGTCGGGAGAAATGATGAAGCCTGATCCCTGGGCGAGCGACGGTCCGCGCCTCGGCCCGCGCTCCCCCTTGCGGAAGCGCTTGAAGAACTCGTTGAAGGGATGATCCTTGGGAAGCCCGGGAAGCCCCTCGGGACCGCCGCGCCGCGGGTGACCGAATCGCCGCCCCATGCGCTTTCTCTTCGCGCCATTGGTCACATGAATGCTGACAACGGCCGGGCTCACCTTTTCCACAATGTCGGCAAAGGTCAGCGGCGCGCGACCATAGGGCGTCATGACACCGCCCGCCTCACCGCCCGGGCGCGCCTCGGCGAAGGCCCGCCCGCCGCTGCCCGCCAAACCGCCGCCAAGCGCGGCCGCGCCGACGAGCCCCGCCAGCGCGAGCGCAATGCCCGCCCGCCAATAGGGGCGCTCGTGCACCGATACCCCGCGCCTGTTCCGTCCTGAGTGCATGATGTCCACCTCTCGCGTCACAAACCGTTTTTGGAAATCGTGGGGAATGTCTCGCCCCCCTCTTGATTGCCAATATATGTGCATCCGCCTTACAGTGACCTTTCGATAACATTAAAAATGCGTAATATGGTGCGTGGGCAGACGCAAGCATGCGCAGGCCCAAGCGTGGTGCGTGCGGGCGCCGACCTGCGGGAGCGCGTGCGGCGGCGCCGACCGTGCTGCCGGCAAGGGGGTCGGACAGCGAGAGGGAATGACGGGAAAGCCGGAACGGGAGCGGGCCGCCGGATCGCGGGCCGACGAAGATAAGACGGAATGAAAGGGCGCATCTCGCCAGCTCGGGCTGGAGCCTTGGCTCCTCTCCTCTTCGCCGGCCTCTTCGGCGGGGCCGCGCAAGCGGGGTCGCTCGGCCTCACGCCGCTTTCTCCTCTCGCCCGAGAGACACCCGGCCAGAAAGCGCCGGCCCCTGGATCGCCGGAGGCCTATTTCCACCGCATTGCGGTCTTCGGCAAGGACGACCGCATTTCGGTGCCCCGCCGCTATGCCGCCCTGAAGGCCAAGATCGGCATGCTGTTCAACAATCGGGCGCGCACGCTCTGCACCGCATTCTGCGTTGCCCCCGACGTTGTGGCGACGGCGGCCCACTGCCTGTTCCGCACCTCCGGCCGCACGCGCCCGCGTCACGGTGACTATTGGTTTGCCATCGTCGATCGAGGCCGGCGCACGCTCACTCGCATTGCCGGCCATGGGCGGGGAACGGCCAGCCAGAACATTCTCGCCGGCAGCACCCAGCTTCGCATCCGCCCGCCGATCGACGCCGCCAGCGACTGGGCGCTGGTGCGCCTCTCCCGGCCCGCCTGCAGACATGGCTCGCTGGCTCTGCGCCATCTCGATCGCGAAGGCCTCATTCGCGCCGCCAAGGACAGGCGCATCTTCCAGGTGTCCTTCCACCGGGACTACAAGAACTGGCAACTGGCCTATTCTCAACCCTGCCGCATCGATCGCCGTTTCGGCGCGCTGTCCTGGCGCATGGTGGGGCGCGATTTCGCCAATCCCAAGGCGCTCATCCTGCACCGGTGCGACACGGGAGGGGCGTCTTCCGGATCGCCCATTCTCCTGGATGCGCCCGGCGGGCCCTATGCGGTCGGCATCAATGTCGGAACATACATCCAGTCCAAGGTGCTCATTCGCAATGGCCGGGTGGCTCGGCGCTACAAGGCGCGGATCATCGCCAATACGGGCGTCGATGTCAGTGCCTTCGCCGATGCGATCGCCCGATTGCGCAGTGCCGAGATCATTGGCTCGCGCGAGGCCTTGATGGACCTGCAACAGCGCCTGAAGGCGCGCGGCCATTATCTGGGGCGGATCGACGGCGCGTTCGGGCCGCTCACGCGCGCCGCGGTCATGGATTTCGAGCGCCATAGTGGCCAGCCCGTGACCGGCCTGCCGACCGAGGCGCTGTTGCGGGCCCTGGGCGGAGGACGTGCCGCCTCGGCGCCTGGAGAGGCGCTCGGCCAGAAATCCCGCTCGGGCCGTCCTGGAACGCCCGTCATTCGCGGCCGGCATCGCCCCTCAGGTCAACGGCTGCCCGAGTAGCACCTGCCGAACCATCGGGCGCAGCCGCCGCTCTCACTGGCCCTGTCCTTTCTTGGGATAGGTGACGATGACCGCGCTTCTTGTCAGGGTGCGGTGCACGGGGCAGCGATCCGCGATCTCAAGCAGGCGCTGGCGCTCCTTGTCCGACAGCGCCCCCTCGAGGGCAATGCGACGCTCGAAGCGGTCGATGCGCCCCTCGCGTCCCCGCACCTCCTCGCCGCAATCGCGGCAGTCCTGCGCATGCACCTTCTCGTGCCCCACCTCGACCGCCACGCCCTCGAGGGCGAGGCCCTTGTGATCGGCATACATTCTGAGGGTCATCGACGTGCAGGCGCCGAGGGCGATGGAGAGATAATCATAAGGAGACGGGCCCGTGTCGCCGCCACCGAGATCGACCGGCTCGTCGGCCAGAAGCCTGTGCGCGCCCACCGCCACCGATTGCTGAAACCGGCCCTCGCCCGTCTCCACGACCCGAACCCAACCCGGCTCTGCCGGTGCCGTCGCGCTCCGGCCCGCGGCCTCGCCCGCCCGCTCGGCCAATGCCGGCACATAGCGCGCCGCCCAGGCCGCCAGCACGGCCGCCACATAGTCGCCATCGGCACGCGAGCGCAGCAGATGATCGGCGCCATCGAGGGAGATGAAGCTCTTGGGATGGCGCGCGGCCTGGAACAGGGCGCTGGCATTGTCGATCCCCACCACCTCGTCGCGCGGGCTGTGAAAGATCAACAGCGCCTTGCGCATCTCCCGCACCCGCGCGCGCACGCTCTGGCCTTCGAGATCGGCCAGAAACTGCCGGGTGATGGTGAAACGCCGCCCGGCCAGCTCCACTTGCGCCTGGCCTTCCCGCTCGATCTGTGCACGGCGCGCATGGAAGCTGCGCACCACGTGATCGGCATCTGCCGGCGCCCCGATGGTCGCAACTGCGCGGGCCTCGGGAATGTCGGGCGCCGCCGCGAGCACGGCCGCGCCGCCGAGACTGTGGCCGATCAGGAGCTCCGGTGCGCGCTCATGGGCGCGCAAATGCTCCGCGGCGGCAAGCAGGTCCTGGACGTTCGAGGAGAAGTCGGTGTTGGCGAAATCGCCTTGCGACGCACCGAGTCCCGTGAAGTCGAACCGCAGCGTAGCGATACCGTGTGCAGCGAGGGCGGTGGATATCCGGGTTGCGGCGAGGCTGTCCTTGGAGCAGGTGAAGCAGTGGGCAAAAAGCGCGAAGGCGCGCGCTGGACCGGCCGGGCGCTCCAGGCGCGCAGCCAATGTCGCCCCGGTGCTGCCTCGGAACGTCAGCTTCTGCGAGCGTGGCGCCATGCTGCTGCTCTCCGTCTGAGTGGCGCCCATCGTCGCCGAGCGTGCCGAGCCGGCGCGCACCGAAGGCCGATGCGCGGAGGGCCGGTCCCGAAACACGCAGTCGTCAGGTTGAACTCGCCGAGTTACCCTTCTCGTCGCCATCGCCGAGCAGGCGGTCGAGCGCTTTTCGCTCCTCCTCTGTGAGGCCGATCATGCGCTCGGCCGTCTCACCCTCGC
>JALUTE010000509.1 GCA_027058255.1 Methyloligella sp.
GCCCTGACCGATGTGGCGGGCCTGAGGGTCGGCCATGGCGATGATGCGCGCCTGCGCTCGGGCGTGACGGTGGTGCTGCCGGAGCGACCCGTCGTCGCCGCGGTGGATGTGCGCGGCGGCGGCGCGGCGCTGCGGGACGCGGCCGCCCTCTCGCTCAAGGGCACGGTGGGCGAGATCCATGGCCTCGCCCTGGCGGGCGGCTCCGGCTTCGGGCTCTCGGCCGCAACCGGCGTGCAATGCTGGCTCGCCGAGCGCGGCATCGGCCTTCCCATCCGCGAGGCGCGCGTTCCCATCGTCCCCGGCGCCATCCTGTTCGATCTCCTGAACGGAGGCGACAAGCGCTGGGGCGCGAGCCCGCCCTATGAGGCCCTTGCGCGCACCGCGTGCGAGACGGCCGGCCTCGATGTGCCCCTCGGGACCGTCGGCGCGGGATACGGCGCGACCACCGCCCGCCTGAAGGGCGGGATCGGCTCGGCCTCGCTGGTCACGCCCGAGGGCTTCACCGTCGCCGCGCTCGTGGCCGTCAACCCCGCCGGCGAGGTGCTATGGGGCGAGGGCCCGCATTTCCTCGCCGGCGATCTCGAGATCGGCTCGGAGTTCGGCGGGCTCGGCCGCCCCATGCACGCGCCCGCCGGTGCCACCCTGCCCCGCCTCAAGGGCGACGACGGCGACGGGGCCGGGCCCCGTTCCGCCCCGGCAGGCGGCGAGAGCACGACCCTCGCCGTGATCGCCACCGATGCGGCCCTCGACAAGGCGCGCGCGCACCGGCTTGCCGTCATGGCCCAGACGGGCCTTGCCCGCGCCATCTGGCCCGTGCACACCCCTCTCGACGGCGATGTGGTCTTCGCCCTCTCGACCGGCGCGCGCCCGCTCGCCGATCCCGTCTGGGACCTCGCCCGTCTCGGCGCCCATGCGGCCGCAACCCTTGCCCGCGCCATCGCCCGCGCCGTCTTCGAGGCGCGCGCCTTCGGCGCCGAATGGCCCGACCCGCCCGCTTGGCGCGAGCGCTTCGCCTGAGCTATCATGCCAGCCCGGGGCTGGCTCGACAGGGAGATGGACATGCTCGCCTCTTGCCTTGCGCGCGGTTTTGCTGCCCCGTTCGCCGTGTTTCTACTCGCCCTCGCCCTGGCTCTGCCCGCCCGAGCCGGCGACATTGCAAGCCGGCGCATTCTCGGCTTCTCGCCCGACGGCACCCGTTTCGCCTTCGAGGAATATGGCATCCAGGACGGCTCGGGCTTTCCCTATGCCAACATCTATGTCGTCGATACGGTGCGCAATCGCTGGATCGACGGCACCCCCTTCCGGGTCCTGCTCCAGGACGAGCGCGCATCGCTCGAAGAGGCCCGCCGGCGCGCCGCCAGCCGGGCCGCCCGCCTCCTTCACCGCCTGCAGATCACGCCGCGCGGCGAAACGCTCGCCCAGAACCCGGTGACCGAGCTCAGCGCCGACCCGCACTCCGTCACCGTGGCGGTGAGGCCCGGCTATCCCACGGATGCCAGCCTCACCTTCACCCTCACCGAGTTTCCGCTGGCGAGCCGGCGCTGCGCCCGTTACACGGACCAGCCCACCCGCGGCTACCGCCTCTACATCGCCGAGGGCCAGGGGCGCCGGCGCCTGCTGCATGCGGACAAGCGCATCCCCAAGAGCCGGGGCTGCCCGCTCAACTACGCCATTTCCGACATTCTGCATTACCGGCCGAGCGGCAATCGCTCGGTCTATGTGGTGATCATCAGCGTGTTTCGGGTGGGCTTCGAAGGCCCCGACCGCCGTTTCATCGCCGCCGGCTACAGGCTGAGACGATAGGCAGCCGCGCGGCGCATTGCGCGGCCTGCCCGCCTCTGCTAGGAGCCGGAGATCGCAGGGCCTCGAGCCCATGGGGCCAATGCGCCCTCGCTTGATCCTTGCCGCGCGCTGCCTGCCGTCTTCCCGAAGCACCTCCTGGACACGAAACGATGATCCCACGCTATTCGCGGCCCGAGATGGCCGCCATCTGGAGCCCCGAGACCAAGTTCCGCATCTGGTTCGAGATCGAGGCCCACGCCGCCAGCAAGATGGCGCAGCTCGGCATCATCCCGCGCGAGGCGGCGAAGACCATCTGGGAGAAGGGCGGCAAGGCGACGTTCGATGTCGCCCGCATCGAGGAGATCGAGCGCGAGGTCAAGCACGACGTCATCGCCTTTCTCACCCATCTCGCCGAGATCGTCGGCCCCGAGGCGCGCTTCGTGCATCAGGGCATGACCTCAT
>JALUTE010000510.1 GCA_027058255.1 Methyloligella sp.
TCGCGATAGAGATGGGCAAGGCGCGAGAGGCCGCCGCCGAGCACGATGACCGCCGGATCGAGAATGTTCACCACCATGGCAAGGCCGCGCGCAAGGCGCCCGGCATGGCGCGCGAGGCTCGCCCGGGCTGCCGCATCGCCCGCCTCGGCCCGTGCCACGATCTCGGGGCCGTCGAGCCGCTCGCCGGTCTCCCGCGCGTGATCGGCCGCAAGGCCCGGGCCCGAGACCCAGGTCTCCATGCACCCCATCTGCCCGCACCAGCAGGCGGGGCCCGGCCGCTCGCCCGCCTCGGCCCAGGGCAGGGGGGCGTGCCCCCACTCGCCACCGATGCCCCTTGGGCCGTCGACGAGGCGTCCCTCGAAGACGAAGCCGCCACCGCAGCCTGTGCCGAGAATGACGCCGAACGCGCTCACGGCCCCTGCCGCCGCCCCGTCGCTCGCCTCGGAGAGGGCGAAGCAATTGGCATCATTGGCGCAGCGGACCGGCCGGCCGAGGGCTTGGGCGATGTCGCGGGCGAAGGGGCGGCCGTTCAGCCATGTGGAATTGGCGTTCTGGACAAGGCCGGTGGCGGGCGAGATGGAGCCGGGCATGCCGATGCCGACCGGCGCAGGCGCGCCGCCGGCACGCCCGGCGCCCGCCTCGGCCTCGAGCCGGTGGACGAGATCGGCAATGGCCGCGATGGTCGCCTCATAGTCGCCTCGCGGCGTCTTGTTGCGCGCCTCGGCGAGGCATGCGCCATCGGCGCCGAGTGCCACGCCGGCGATCTTGGTGCCGCCAAGGTCCACTCCGAGCCGCAGGACGTTCGACGGCGAGGCCATCAGGAGAGCCCGTCCTCGCCGGGCAGGAGCTGCGCGCGGCCCTGTGCGATGGCGCTCGGGTCGATGCCGGCCTCGGCGGCGAACACGAGAAGCAGCGGCTCGTCGGCCAGAAGGTGATCGAGCACGCCGGCAAGAAAGCGTGCATCGCGCGCCTCGGCCTCGGCCCGCAGATCGGCCGGAGAGAGACCCGTCGCCGAAAGGAAGCGCATGATGCGCCCTTCCTCCTCTCCCAGAAAGGCCAGGGCCCGCAGGGCGAGGATCTCCGCCTCGTCGCGCCCCGTCCCGTCCTTTCCTCGCCGCCGTGATGTCATGGCAACACCGTCCTTGGCGCACACATGCCCGCATTGTCGGCGCCTTGCGTGCGGACCCTCCACTTAAAGAGTTGGCAACGGCTTTTTGGCACACTCTGCGCGACAAGGACAGACGATGCGAATCGGTCCATGAAGTGGGGCCGACAAGCTGGGCGACAGGTTCAGGCCGCAATGGGACGGTATTGCGGCGGGGAGTTGCGGGTATTCGATGGGCGCCAAACTGGCGCGGCAACAAATCTTCGGGGGCGCGGGACGCGCAAAGCCATGGCCAAGACCGTACTCATTGTCGAGGACAACGAGCTGAACATGAAGCTGTTCAACGATCTGCTTCATGCGCATGGCTATGAGACCTTGCAGACCCGCGATGGGCGCGAGGCCTTCGAGATCGCCCGAGACCGTCGGCCGGACCTCATCCTGATGGACATTCAGCTTCCCGAGGTCTCGGGCCTCGATGTGACGAAGTGGCTGAAGGAGGATGACGAGCTCTGCACCATCCCGGTGATTGCGGTCACGGCCTTTGCCATGAAGGGGGATGAGGAGCGCTTTCGTGCCGGTGGCTGCGAGGCCTACATCTCCAAGCCGATATCGGTCTCCCACTTTCTCGACACGGTCGACGCCTTCATCGGCGATCGCAGACCATGACGGGCTGTGCGCGCGTGACCGGACCTTCGTTTGGACTACCGGGGGATAGAACGACATGACTGCCCGCGTGCTCGTCGTCGATGACATTCTCGCCAATGTGCGCCTTCTCGAGGCGCGTCTCACCGCGGACTATTTCGAGGTGCTCACGGCGCGCAACGGCCCCGAAGCGCTGGAGATAGCCTCACAAGAGCGTCCCGACATCATTCTGCTCGACGTCATGATGCCCGGCATGGATGGCTTCGAGGTGTGCCGCCGCCTCAAGGCCGCGCCCGAGACGCAGCATATTCCGGTCATCATGGTCACGGCGCTGGATCATCCGTCCGACCGGGTGCAGGGCCTGGAAGCGGGTGCGGACGACTTTCTCACCAAGCCGGTCGACGATATCGCCCTTATCACGCGGGTGAAGAATCTCGCCCGCCTGAAGACGCTCAATGACGAGATGGTCATGCGCGCCACCACGGGCGAACAGCTCGGTCTTGCCAGCCGCGAGGAGATGCGGCTCGCCACGGCGGATCATCGGGGCAAGCTTCTGCTGGTGGATGACCGGGAACGCTCTGCGCGCCGGCTCGTCGAGGCGCTGGCCGAGGAGCACGAGGCGGAGATCGAGGCCGATCCGCAGAACGCCCTGTTCCGCCTGCCCGATGGCGGCTTCGACGTGCTGATGGTCAGTCTCAGCCTGGACCAGGCGGACGGGCTGCGCCTGTGCTCGCAGGTGCGCTCGCTGGAGCGCACGCGGCACATGCCGATCATCATCATGGTGGAGCCGGGTGACGATGCGCGCCTGCTACGGGGCCTCGAGATGGGGGTCAACGACTATCTGGTCCGGCCCATAGATACGGCGGAGATGCTCGCGCGGGTGCGCACCCAGATCCGGCGAAAGCGCTATTCCGACTATTTGCGCAACCGGCTGGAGGAGAGCGTGGAGGCGGCGATCATCGACCCGCTCACCGGGCTCTACAATCGGCGCTACATGGAAACCCACATGCGCACCCTCGCCAAGGATGCGCTGGAGAGCGGGCGGCCGCTGTCGATCCTGATTGCCGACATCGATTTCTTCAAGCTTGTCAACGACACGCATGGGCATGATGTGGGCGACAGGGTGCTCAGGGATTTCGCGGCCCGCCTGAAGCGCAACACGCGCGGCATCGATCTCGCCTGCCGCTATGGCGGCGAGGAGTTCGTCCTCATCCTGCCCGACACCGATCTCGGCCGCGCCTTCCAGGTCGGCGAGCGCATCCGCCAGAACGTTGCCGCCGAGCCCTTCCCGATTGGCGAGGGCGGTGCGCAGATCAAGGTCACCGCCAGCGTGGGCGTTGCGGCGCTGGAATATCCGGACGATACGGCCGAGAGCATCCTCAAACGCGCGGATCAGGCGCTCTATTGCGCCAAGCGGGATGGCCGGAATCGAGTCGTGGCGGATGCTGCATAGTGGCAAGAGACTGGATGGAAAGAATTTTCCTATCCCCACCCCCTCTTGCAATTCCACTCGTGGCGCGTTACGTATAAGAGCAGGCTCGCAGGGGTGCGCGCGCAGCGGCGTGGCACGCCTTAGATTGGGCGCAATTGGCTCGCAGGATCGCGAGAGGACGAAACGGACGTTAATTCTATTTGTGCTCTGCCCTAAGACTCGGGCCGATCATTTGATATACTTTGCTTCGTTCATTTGTTCACTGACGACATGGCCCAAGCTGCTGGGCCGGTGCGGTGAAGCATCGCGGGCGTCGAGACGGGGTTGCGTGCCTGCCCAGCGCGCAAGATCGCCGAAGGCTTCGGTCGGACCCCTCTCATGACACGCGCCCGGAAGGTTTGCCCTGCGGAGTGCTCAGGTCCGCCGCATTCCTGGGTCCGCGGGGTTGGTCGGCTGGCGAACGGCAAGAGTGGCCTCCTCGTAAGATGCCGTTCTCCGGCTGACCGCAATCCAGACCGAGTCCAACGCCCTCTTTGGCGCTCGGTTTGGGGGTCAGCCCTGCAACCCATTCGGATTAACCCCGCTGCCGATTGGTGGTTGCGGGGCTGGCCCGCTCCTCGTCTTGTGTGTGCCTACCCGGGAGTGACCGAGCCCGCGGCGAAAGGCTCGACCGCCAAGCCCGCGAAGCCCCATTGTCGCAACAAGGCTCCCCCTCGCCCTAGAAGCGACACACCATCCGCCGCGCAGACCTCACCTCGGCCCCCGCGCGTCTCATCCCGCACTCTTGCATATGCCCGCACGTCGGCATCTCGCATTGCGCGCCATTCAATAACGCCCGGGCCCGGCGTCGGAGCGTTGGTGCGCTCGCGCCCCTGATCTGCGCCCAGTTGAGCACGGGAAACGGCAATGAAGAGAAGCCCTATTTGATCTTGGCTTCCTTGAACTCGACATGTTTGCGCACGACGGGATCGTATTTCTTGAGCGTCAACTTGTCCGTCATGGTGCGCGCATTTTTCTTGGTCACATAGAAGAAACCCGTCTTGGCGGTGCTCACCAGTCGGATTTTCTGGGTTGTCGGCTTGGCCATTGTCTTGTCCTGAACGGTTGTTTCGCAGATGCGAAATTTGGCGCGACCATAGCGGAACGGCTCCGGGGGTTCAAGCGACCAGCGGTCGCGTCGGCGCGCCTTTTCCCGCGGATGATGTGACGCTGCAACAGTGCGGCTTGCGAGGGCGGCAATCGCCGGGCACGCCACCGCCGCGCCAGGGGAGGGCGGCGGGACATTCCCCACTCACGGCGCGGGGATGAGGCGGCGCTCGAAGCGTCCATTGCGATAGACATAGTAGGGCGCGGCGAAGCGCTCGGGCAGGCAGCCGTCCGGGCCGAGATGCTCGGCGATGTCCTCGATCACGGTGCGGGTCATGGGGTGCATGTCCACGCTTGCCGCCTCTTGGGGGCTCACCCAGATGAGCTCGGTGAACTCCCCGTCGCCTTCGCCGAGTGCGCCGGTCAGCCTGTCGGCGGAGACCAGGAAGAAGCGCGTGTCGTAGCGGCGCGGCCGGCCGGGCGGCGTGATCGCGCGCAGAACGAAGCGCAGGGCGGTCACGTCCGGAATCACGCCGCGCGCGAGAAAGGGCGCCCAGGCCGGCGAGCGGCTGCGCGGGCGGGCGGCGCCCTGGCTGCCCCCGCCCCGGTTGGCCACGGGGCGCGCGAGCATGAGGCCGGTCTCCTCGAAGGTCTCGCGGATGGCGGCAAGCGCGAGCGCCCGCGCGCGCAAACGGCTGGGCCGACCCTTCATGTCATGGAGAAGGCGGGCGCATTCCGCCTCGGGCAGGGCATCGCAGGCGGTGAGCCGCGAATCGGCCGGGTCCACCCGTCCACCGGGGAAGACGAACTTGCCCGGCACGAACACTTGGCTCGGGTGCCGGCGCCCGAGCAGGATCTTGGGGCCTCCGCTCGCTGTGTCGACGATGACGAGGCTGGCCGCATCGCGCGGGCGCAGATTGGCGTGGCTGCGATCGCGTGCGGCCTGGTTGAGGCGGTCGAGGCGGTCCGTAGGCTCTGACATGACTCCCTCGCGGGCATTCCCGCCCGTTGAGATTAGCAGCCCTTTCCCGGGGGCGCGACCTGACCTTGGGCGGGCAGGCGAAAGAGGCCGGCGGGATCAGCGGCGCGCGCTGCGCCGGGTTCGGGCGGCGGGCCGTCGCGGCATCTGCCGCTCACCCCGTCCGCGCCCGCCGCCGCGCGCCGTGCGGCCGCGCCGGCCTGGCGGGCTGCCCGTCGCCCCCTCGCTCACGATCTCGAAGCGCAGGGCGCCCGCCGTGGGAATGGCCTCGACAAGGCGCACCTCGACGGCATCGCCCAGCCGGAAGGTCTCGCCCGAGCGCTCGCCGATCATGGCCCGCCTCTGCTCGTCGAAAATGAAATAATCCTCCCCAATGGTGGCGGCGGGCACGAAGCCGTCGGCGCCGGTCTCATCCAGCCGGATGAAGAGGCCCGGCCGCACCACGCCGGAGATGCGCCCCGTGAAGGTGGCGCCGATGCGGTCGGCGAGATAGTGGGCGATGAGGCGGTCGGCGGTCTCGCGCTCGGCGGCGATGGCGCGCCGCTCGGCGGTGGAGATGTCCTCGGCGATGGCCTCCAGGCGCGCGGCCTCCTCCGGCTCCAGGCCGCCCTCACCGAGCCCGAGGGCACGGACGAGCGCCCTGTGCACGACGAGGTCGCCATAGCGGCGTATGGGCGAGGTGAAATGCGCATAGCGCCTGAGCGACAGGCCGAAATGGCCCACATTGTGGGGGCTGTAGGCGGCCTGGCTCTGGGCTCTCAGCACCATCTCGCTGACGAGCTCCGCCTGGGGCGTGTCTTCGACCTTGCTGAGGATGGCGTTGAAATGGCTCGGCCGAAGCGTGCCGGCCCTGGGCAGGGCGAGGCCCCACTCGGCGAGCACGTCCCGCAGCGCCTCGAGCTTCTCCTGGGAGGGGGGCTCGTGCACCCGGTAGATGAGGGGCTGGCGCTTGGCGTCGAGGCTCTCCGCGGCGCAGACATTGGCCTCGATCATGAAGGCCTCGATCAGGCGGTGGGCCTCGAGGCGCGGGGGCACGGTGATGCGCGCAACGCGCCCGTCCTCGCCGATGTGAATCTTGCGCTCCGGCAGATCGAGGGCGAGGGGCGGCTGGCGCTGGCGGCGCACCTCCAGCGCCCTCCAGGCCGTCCAGAGCGGGCGCAGCACGGTCTCGACGAGCGGTCCCGTGGTCTCATCCTCCTGCCCGTCTACCGCCGCCTGCGCCTGGCCATAGGAGAGCCGGGCCGCCGAGCGCATCATGGCGCGCATGAAGTGGTGGCTTCTGCGCCGCCCCTCGGCATCGAGCACCATGCGCACCGCCATGCAGGGCCGCAGCTCTCCCTCGCGCAGCGAGCACAGATCGTTCGAGATGCGCTCGGGCAGCATCGGCACGACCCGGTCGGGGAAATAGACCGAGTTGCCGCGCCGCAGGGCCTCCCGGTCGAGGGCCGAGCCGGTGCGCACATAATGGCTCACATCGGCAATCGCGACGATCACCACATGGCCGCCCGGATTGGCCGGGTCGTCGTCCGGCCCGGCCCAGACCGCATCGTCGTGGTCGCGGGCATCCTCCGGGTCGATGGTCACCAGCGGCAGGTGCGTGAGATCGGTGCGCCCGCGCGCATCCGGCGGCGCGAGCGCTTCGAGCTCGGCCAGCGCGGCGGGCGGAAACACGTCGGGAATGCCATGGGCATGGATGGCGATCAGGCTCACCTGGCGCTGGTCCGCGGGGTTGCCGAGGCGCTCCACCACCCGCGCCCGCCTGAGCCCGTAGCGCCCATGACGCACGAGATCGAAGCGCACCAGATCGCCGTCCCCGGCGCCGGCCTCATGGCCCTTCTCGACAGGCCATTCGCGAAGCTGCTTGCGATCGACGGGGTCGATGGCGCCGCCGCCGCCGGGCCGGGCGCGGAAGATGCCGAGGAGGCGCTGGCGCTCGGGCGCCAGGCGCTTGATGGGGCGCGCCTCGAAGGTGTAGCCCATGGGATCGGGCTCGGGCAGGGGCTCCACATGGGCGAGAATCCGGTCGCCGACGCCGGGCACGGGCCCCTGGAACTTGCGGGGCGGATGG
>JALUTE010000511.1 GCA_027058255.1 Methyloligella sp.
TCCACATTGCGCACGTCCAGCATGTCACCGCCCCAGATAGACCTCGATCACCCGCTCATCGGCGCTCACCTCGTCGATGGAGCCCTCCGCCAGCACCCGCCCCTCGTGCAGCACCGTCACCTTGACACCGAGATCGCGCACGAAGGCCATGTCGTGCTCCACCACCACCACCGACTGGCGGGTGGCGATGTCGCGCAGAAGCCGCGCGGTCTCCGCGGTCTCCGCATCGGTCATGCCGGCCACCGGCTCGTCCACCAGCAGCAGCTTGGGCTCCTGGGCGAGCAGCATGCCGATCTCCAGCCATTGCTTCTGGCCATGGCTGAGGTCGCCCGCGCGCTTGCCCCTGAGATCGGCGAGATGGATGGTCTCGAGAATGGCCTCGAGCCGCTCCCGCTCCTCCGGTCCCGTGCGCGAGGAAAGCACCTTCAGGACCCGCCGGTCGTTCTTCAGGGCAAGCTCCAGATTGCCCCAGACATCGAGGGCCTCGAACACGGTCGGCTTCTGGAACTTGCGCCCCACGCCGAGCTCGGCGATCTCCGTCTCGTCGAGCTCGGTCAGATCCACCTCGCCGTCGAACAGCACGTCGCCCCGGTCTGGCCGGGTCTTGCCGGTGATCACATCCATCATGGTGGTCTTGCCGGCGCCATTGGGACCGATGATGGCCCGCATCTCCCCGGGCTCCACCACGAAGGAGAGGGCATTGAGCGCCTTGAACCCGTCGAAGCTGACGGAGACGTCATCGAGATAGAGAATGGAGCCTGCCGCGAGCTTGGTCATGAGGGGCGCGCCTCCTGCCGCCGGCCCGCCGCTGAGCCATCCGTGCCCGGCAAGGCCCCTTTCGTGTCCGCCTCGCCGCCGGCTCTCGTGCCGTCATCGCGCGCCCTGCGGGCGCGGCGCGCCTCCGCCCATCCGCTCACCAGGCCCACGAGCCCCCTGGGCAGGAACAGGGTCACGGCGATGAAGAGGCCCCCGAGCGCGAACAGCCACACATTGGGCAGCGCCCCCGTCAGCCATGTCTTGGCGAGATTGACCAGAACGGCGCCGATGACGGGGCCGAACAGGGTGCCCCGCCCGCCGACCGCGACCCAGATCACCGCCTCGATGGAGTTGGCCGGGGCGAACTCGCCGGGATTGATGATGCCGACCTGCGGCACGTAGAGCGCGCCCGCCACGCCGGCCATGGCGGCCGAGAGGGTGAACACGAAGAGCTTGGCATTCTCCACCCGGTAGCCGAGGAAGCGCACCCGCGACTCCGCATCGCGGATCGCCACCAGCACCGGGCCGAGGCGCGAGCGGATGATCATGCGGCAGAGCAGGAAGGCGAGGGCGAGCGCGATCGCCGAGACGGCGAAGAGGCCCGCCCGGGTTGCGTCTGCATGCAGGTCGAAGCCGAGAATGTCCTTGAAATCGGTAAGCCCGTTATTGCCGCCAAAGCCCATATTGTTGCGGAAGAAGGCGAGCATGAGCGCAAAGGTGAGCGCCTGGGTGATGATCGAGAGATAGACCCCCGTCACCCGGCTGCGGAAGGCGAACCAGCCGAAGACGAAGGCGAGAAGGCCCGGCACCAGCACCACCATCGCCATTGCGAACCAGAACTGGTCGAAGCCGTACCAGAACCAGGGCAGCTCCTTCCAGTTGAGGAACACCATGAAGTCGGGCAGGACCGGGTGGCCATAGACGCCGCGCGGGCCGATCTGGCGCATGAGATACATGCCCATGGCATAGCCGCCGAGGGCGAAAAAGGCTCCATGGCCGAGGGAGAGAATGCCCACATAGCCCCAGATGAGGTCGATGGAGAGGGCAAGCAGGGCATAGCAGAGATACTTGCCCGTGAGCGTGACCACATAGGCCGGCACATGCAGCGGATGCTCCGGTGGCAGGACCAGGTTCGCCACCGGCACGAGCACCGCGACCGCCACCAGCAGGGCCAGGAAGACGATCGCATGGCGATCCAGCGCCTTGAAGAGCAGCCCGCCCATCAGCTCAGCTCCCTATCCGGCATTCCGCCGCCCTGTCCCTGCCCACAGGCGGAGTGGACACCCCGACAGAAGCGCCAACAAAGCCCCTCCCCCCGGCGGGGAGCATCTCGCATGCAAGGGATCTGGGATGGGCGGAACACCGCGCTTGGCGGTCGGGCGCAGATCGCATGGCCTCAGGCCTCCACGGCGCGGCCCTTGAGGGCGAAAAGCCCCCGCGGCCGCTTCTGGATGAAGAGAATGATGAGCACCAGGATCAG
>JALUTE010000512.1:0-770 GCA_027058255.1 Methyloligella sp.
ATGGAGCCGCACGGTGGCGGTGGATGCGCTCAACCGCACCCTGCTCTCGGACCTTCTGCCAGCCCAGCTCCTGCGCAGCGTCGGCCTCTCTCTCATCGGCGCGCTCGCCCCCCTGCGCCGGCTGGTGATGCGCGAGGGCGTGCAGCCCACCGGCGCCCTCCCCCGCCTGATGCGCTAGGCTGGCGCGAAACATCCCGCTCTGAATTGTGCCGGCTTCTCAAACCACGTCGGATTTTCGAGCGTGCCGATGCCGCCCTCGACCGCCTCGCCCGCCCGTCGTCTCACATCTTCCGAAAGGGGGCTTGGCACGCCCGCTGGCCTCCGCTCCAGCAGGCATGATGAACCCCCTTCGCCGCCCTTTTGGGGCACACTTGCCGATTTCGCGCCCAGGGATGATGCGCGCTGGCGTCGGCGCTCACGGGCTTGCCCGGCGGTAGAGGAGCCAGAAGCGCGCCGTTCGAACCACCGCCGAGCCGTCCTTGAAGACCCGCGCATGCAGCGCGGTGAGGACGAGGCGGGCCGTGGGATCGCCGCGCGCAGGCAAGAGCACCATGGGGGGCAAGGAGGCCCGGCGGCTCGCGCGCCTCCTGTTCGCTGTCCTGCCTTGTCCCTGTCCGCGCTTGTCGCCAGCCCCGCGCTTCGCGCGCTCCCGCGCCGCGCGCTCTGCCTCCAGGCGGCGGGCGGTCGCGGCGAGGTCGAACACTGCCTCGCGCCCGTCAGGCCAGGCGATGCGCAGCCGGCCATTCTCGTTCTCGATGGCAAGACCGCCG
>JALUTE010000512.1:780-2221 GCA_027058255.1 Methyloligella sp.
CGCTTCGCCCGCGCCATCCGCCTCCGGCGCGGAGGGTGGCATTTGCGTCCGTGTGCCGGCGGGCGAGAGAAAGAACGGCCCGGCCAGGCGATCCGCGCCGTCCAGCGCGATCGGCCCTGCGCGGTTTGCGGAGAACCAGAGCGAGCGCCCCGCCCGTCCGATGCGCAGGCGGCCACCCGCAATGGGGCCGAAGACCGCCCGGACGGCCCCTTGGAGCGCAGTCGGATCGCCCCGCCGGGCGGCGGCTGAAAGGAAGGGGTTGCCATCCACCCCCTCGAACCAGGGCGCAATGGCATCGAGGCGATGGCGGGTTGCGAGAAAGCCGAGAATCGAGCGGATGCGCCGCTTGGCGGCGGCGTCGGGCTTCTCCTTCAGCGCCGCGATCGAGACGATGCGCCCGTCCCGCAATGCCCCGGACGCTTTCAGCAGGGCCTCGAGCTCGCCCGTCTGACTGGCCACCGACAACCGGGCCGCGCCCCAGGGGCCAATGGCGGCCCCGAGCAGAAGAGCGGCCAGCAGGCCGGGCACGAGGCGGAGATCGTGGGCGCGGCGCAGGAGATGGATCGCCGCGAGCGCCGCCATCCAGATGCCGGCGAGCACGACGAGATAACGCTCCTCGGTGAGCCCGTAATCGGCGATGCGCCGGGCGATGGCAATGGCGAGCAGCACGATCGGCCCGAGGGTGAGCCAGAACCAGTGCCGCCAGAAGAGCCGCACCAGCGGGCCGCCGCTCTCGCGCGCCGGCCAGGCCATGAGATAGGTGAGCATGCCCGCCGCGCCATAGCCCAGAACGAGATGGCCGAGCTGCCCCCTGGGCAGCGCCCCCTCCAGGGCGATCTTCGCGCCATAGGCATAGAGAATGGCCGTATAGGCGAGGATGAAGGGCACCTGGATGTGCTTGACGATGGAGACGATGGCCCTGGCGGTGAAGGACGATGTCCCCTCCGCGATGGAGCGCGTGAAATCGCGCGGGGCGAGGGAGAGCCAGTTCACCGGCGCGACGAGACCCAGGGCGATTGTCCAGAGCTTCTCATGCGCGACGCGGGGAATGTCGATCCGGAAGAGATAGCGCAGGGTCTCGATGATGACGGAGAGCCCGCCGGCAAACAGCACCGCCCCGGCCAGCGCGATCAGCGCCGCCAGCCAGAGCGCGTGATTGAACTGCCAGAAGGCGTCGTTGTGCGTCCCCCGGCGCAGATAGGGGGCGAGCCCCACCAGGATATTGAGCCCGCCGATGGCAAAGGCGGGCATGAGCCCGCTGGCGGCCGGAAAGGCGAAGAGGAGCGCGATCGCCGCGCTGCCCGCCAGAGCGAGACCCTGGCCGTAAAGCGGGGCGCGATCCCATGCCTCGGCCATGAGCGAGGCGGCCATGCTCCACAGAAAGATGGCACCGAGCCCAACCGTGATCCGCAGGGCCTCGGAGCCGGTGGTGCCGAGCGCC
>JALUTE010000513.1 GCA_027058255.1 Methyloligella sp.
CATCGCAACCCTCAACCAGGTCACCAGCGACATTCTCGCACCGGGCGAGGCAAGCCTTTCCGAATCGGCATGGCAGCGCCTGCGTGCCGAGGAAGGCCAGCGCATCGCCGTCGGCCACACCCGCCCGCTCGATTCCCTCAGCCGCGTGCGCGCCAAGGTGTTCGGCCACAAGCTCGCCGACAGCGAGCTTGCCGAGATCGTGCGGGATATCGCCTCGGGCCGCTATTCGGACGTGCATCTCGCCGGCTTCGTGACCGCCTGCTCCGCCATCGGCCTCGACCGCGAGGAAATGGTGGCGATGACCCGGGCCATGGTGGCCGTGGGCGACCGCCTGGAATGGGATGGCGCGCCCATTGTCGACAAGCACTGCGTCGGCGGCCTCCCGGGAAACCGGACGACACCCATCCTCGTCGCCATCGCCGCCGCCTGCGGCCTCACCATGCCCAAGACGTCCTCGCGGGCCATCACCTCCCCCGCCGGCACCGCCGACACCATGGAGAGTCTCGCCCCGGTCGATCTGTCGATCGCCGAGATGCGCCGCGTCGTGGAGCGCGAGGGCGGCTGCGTGGTCTGGGGCGGCGCCGTGGATCTCAGCCCTGCCGATGACATTCTCATCCGCGTGGAGCGCGCACTCGATCTCGACTCCATGGGCCAGCTCGTCGCCTCGGTCCTCTCCAAGAAATCCGCAGCCGGCGCGACGCATCTCGTGATCGACATACCGGTCGGCCCCACCGCCAAGGTCCGCAGCGATCGAGACGCGGCCGAGCTCTCCGGCCATCTTCTGGCCGTTTCCGACGCTCTCGGCATCCGCACCCGGATCGTGCGAACCGACGGGACCCAGCCTGTCGGCCGCGGCATCGGCCCCGCGCTCGAGGCGCACGACGTTCTGGCGGTTCTGCAGGGCGCGGCCAACGCGCCGGACGATCTGCGCGACCGGGCCCTGTCGCTCGCCGGCGCACTGCTGGAGCTGGCTGGCACCGTCGGAGAAGGCCAGGGGCGCACCCTTGCCGACGGCGTTCTTCGCGACGGGCGCGCCTGGCACAAGTTCCAGGCCATCTGCGAGGCCCAGGGCGGCCTGCGCGAGCCTCCATGCGCGGAGCATACGCAGCCGATCCTCGCGCCCCGCCCGGGCCAGGTGGCATCCATCGACAACCGCCGCCTTGCCCGAGCCGCCAAGCTCGCCGGCGCCCCCGATGCCAAGGCGGCGGGCCTGCTGCTGCAGACGCGCCTCGGCGATCGGGTGGAGGCGGGCGAGCCGCTCTTCACCCTGCATGCCGAGACCCGTGGCGAGCTCGCCTATGCCCTCGACTATATCGAGAACCATGAGCCCATCATCGCCATCACGGAGGCGTAATGGATCCGCTTCTCCTCCCGCTCCCCGGAAACGAGCAGTTGGCGCGCATGCTCGCAGACGTGCTCGGCGGCACGCTTGCGATCCCGGAGCTGCGCCGCTTTCCCGATGGCGAGACCTATATTCGCATCACCAGCCCCCTGGCGGATCGCCATGTTCTCGTCCTGTGCACCCTGGCGCGGCCCGATTCGAAATTCCTCCCCCTACGCTTCACGGCGGCGACCGCACGCGACCTCGGCGCCCGGGAGATCGGGCTCATCGCCCCCTATCTCGCCTATATGCGCCAGGACCGGCGCTTTCACGAGGGCGAGGGCCTCACCTCCGCCTATTTCGCCGAGGCGCTTGAGGGCGGGTTTGACTGGCTGGTGACCATCGACCCGCATTTGCACCGGCGCACGTCGCTGGCCGAGATCTACACCATCCCCGCCCTCGCCCTGCATGCCGCGCCCCGCATCTCGGCCTGGATTCGCGAGAACGTGTCTGCGCCGCTCATCATCGGGCCCGATTGCGAAAGCGAGCAATGGGTCCGGCACGTGGCCCAGGATGCCGGTGCCCCCTGGCTGGTTCTGGAGAAGACCCGCCGCGGCGACCGCGACGTGACGGTGCGCGTTCCCGAGATCGACCGGTGGCGCGATCACACGCCCGTTCTCGTGGACGACATCATCTCGACCGCGCGCACCATGACCGAGACGGTGGGGCATCTCGCGGCGGCAGGCATGGCGCCGCCCGTCTGCATCGGCGTGCACGCCGTCTTCGCCGGCGATGCCTACGCGGCCCTGCAGGCAGCCGGCGTCGCGCGCATCGTGACCTGCAACACCATCCCGCATCCCACCAATGCCATTGACCTCACCGATCTGCTTGCCGAG
>JALUTE010000514.1 GCA_027058255.1 Methyloligella sp.
GCCGGCGCCAGCAGGCCTGGGGCTATCTCGAGGTCAACTCGCCCGACATGATGGAGCGCACGCTCTGGGAGAAGTCCGGCCATTGGGAGAAGTTCGGCGAGAACATGTTCACCACCGAGACGCCGGATGAGCGGGTCTATTGCTGCAAGCCCATGAACTGCCCGGGCCATGTGCAGATCTTCAAGAACGGCCTCAAATCCTATCGCGACCTGCCGCTCAAGATCGCCGAGTTCGGCAAGGTGCACCGCTATGAGCCCTCGGGCGCGCTGCACGGCCTCATGCGTGTGCGCCATTTCACCCAGGACGATGCGCACATCTTCTGCACGCGCGATCAGATCACCGAGGTCTGCGTGGAGCTCAACCAGCAGATGCTCTCCATCTATCGCGATTTCGGCTTCGAGGACGTGGTCATCAAGTTCTCGGACCGGCCGGAGAAACGGGTGGGCTCGGACGCGGTGTGGGACGAGGCGGAGGCGGCGCTGATCGAGGCGGTCGAGGCGGCGGGGCTCACTTACGAGCTCAACCCCGGCGAGGGCGCCTTTTACGGGCCCAAGCTCGAATATGTGCTGCGCGATGCCATCGGCCGCGACTGGCAGTGTGGCACCATCCAGGTGGACCTCAACCTGCCGGGCCGGCTCGATGCCTTCTATATCGGCCCCGATGGCGAGAAGCACGAGCCGGTGATGATCCACCGGGCCATGTTCGGCTCCCTCGAGCGGTTCACCGGCATTCTGATCGAGCACTATGCCGGCCATCTGCCGCTCTGGCTCGCGCCGGTGCAGGTCGCGGTCTGCACCATTGTCTCGGATGCGGACAAATACGCCCGCAAGGTGCATCGCGATCTCGTCAAGGCGGGGCTCAGGGCCGAGCTCGACCTGCGCAATGAGAAAATCAACTACAAGGTGCGCGAGCACTCCCACGCCAAGGTGCCGGTGCTCTTCATCGTCGGCCGGCGCGAGGCGGAGGAGAAGCAGGTCTCCATCCGGCGGCTCGGCTCGCGGGCGCAGGAGGTTGTGCCCCTGCGCGAGGCGATCAAGGCGCTCAAGGGCGAGGCGGTGCCGCCGGATCTTGCCAAATAGGCCGCGCCGTCAACTTGGCCCGTGACCGGCCCGCGCTCCGGCGCTCACAGCCATCCCCTCTCGGCCAGGCGCGCCCGCAGCGCCGCCTCGGCCTTGGCAAGGCGCGCCTCGCTGGTCGAGCGCAGCACGAGCTGCGTGCCGAGCCTGCCGTCGCGGAAGAAGGGATAGCTGCCCATGGCAACGTCCGGGAAGGCCGCCTGCAGGTCGGCGA
Organism: Methyloligella sp.; assembly: GCA_027058255.1. Classification (GTDB taxonomy): domain Bacteria; phylum Pseudomonadota; class Alphaproteobacteria; order Rhizobiales; family JALUTE01; genus JALUTE01. The sequence continues at coordinate 1,291 of JALUTE010000514.1, forward strand.
ACATGGGCGCAATGTCACCCTCGGGCTGAGAGACCTCGACCGCGACCGCGTGCATGGGCCGGCCCTTGCGCAGGCGCGGCAGGACCGCGTCCAGCATCACCTGCATGATGTCCGGCACGCCGGCGAGCACGATCACATTGGCGATCATGAAGCCGGGCGTCGCCGAGATCGTGTTGGCGATGAGCTCGGCGCCCTCGGGAATGCGGGCCATGCGCAGGCGCGCCGGCGTCAGCCGCTCCTCGCCATAGCGCTCGCGCATCATGGCGACGGCGCGCGGGTCGATGTCGATGGCCACGCCCAAGGCGCGGGCGATGGCGTCGGCCGTGATGTCGTCATGGGTGGGGCCGATGCCCCCGGTGGTGAAGACATAAGTGTAGGCCGCGCGCAGCGCATTCACCGCCGCGACGATCGCCGCCTCGCGGTCCGGCACGATGCGCACCTCCTCGAGCCGGATGCCCACCGCGGTGAGCTGCTCGGCAATGTGACCGACATTCCTGTCCTTGGTGCGCCCGGAGAGGATCTCGTCGCCGATCACCACCAGCCCGGCCGTCACGGTTTGCGCGCCGGCATCGGCCTCGTTCGTGCGCTTGGTCTCGCTGCTCATCGGCGCCTCGCAACCCGCTTGCCCACATGATTTGCCAGGCCCCTTGTAGCACGGGCGGCGCGCCCCTAGCATGCGCGGCCATGCGTTTTCCCGATCCGCTCATACCCGCCACGCTGCTCCGGCGCTACAAGCGCTTCCTCGCCGATGTCCGCCTCGAGACCGGCGAGGAGGTGACGGCCCATTGCGCCAATCCCGGCTCCATGCTGGGGCTGGCGCAGGAGGGCGCCGCCGTCTGGCTCTCGCCTGCGCGCAACCCGAAGCGCAAGCTCAAATATAGCTGGGAGCTCGTCGAGGTGGACGGCGGGCGCGGGCCGACGCTGGTCGGCATCAACACCGCCCATCCGAACGCCATCGTCGCCGAGGCCATCGCCGCCGGCCGGATCGCGCCGCTTGCAGGCTATGACCACCTGCGGCGCGAGGTGCGCTATGGGAGCAGGAGCCGCGTCGACATCCTTCTCGAGACGGGCGACGGCGCGCGCTGCTATGTGGAGGTGAAGAACGTGCATCTCTCGCGCCGCCCCGGCCTTGCCGAGTTTCCCGATGCGGTGACGGCACGCGGGGCGCGGCATCTGGCCGAGCTTGCGGCCATGGTGGCCGAGGGACACCGGGCGGTGATGGTCTATCTCATTCAGCGCGGCGATGCCGAGCGCTTTGCCCTGGCAGGCGATATTGACCCGGCCTATGCCGAGGCCTTCGAGCGGGCGCGCGCCGCCGGCGTCGAGGCGCTTGCCTATGGCTGCGCGATGAGCCCCGAGGAGATCACGCTCGCCCGCGCGGTGCCATTTGCGTGACGGGCCGGGGTGCGCCGCGGGGCGACATTGCGCAGCCGCGCGTTTGTGCTTAGGTAAGGCGTGACACGGCCCGATGATGGTCTTCCGGGCCGGCAGATCATGGTCATCGCTGCGAATCGTGGCGTCGCTGGAAGCAAATGCATGTCTAACCTCGATCTTTCCCATGTCGACACCGATGTCGGCCCGATTCCCCTGCATGGGGCCGAGGCGTTCGAAGGCATGCGCCGCGCCGGCCGCCTGGCAGCCGAGGCCCTGGACATGCTCACCGAGCATGTGGTGCCGGGCGTGACCACGGAGACTCTCGACGATCTGGTGTTCGAATTCGCCATGGACCACGGCGCCATTCCGGCGCCGCTCAACTATCGCGGCTTTCCCAGGTCCATTTGCGTGTCCATCAATCACGTGGTCTGCCACGGCATTCCGGGCCCGCGGGCGCTGCGCGAGGGCGAGATCCTCAATATCGACGTCACCCTCATCGTCGATGGCTGGCATGGCGACACCAGCCGCATGTATGCGGTGGGCCGCGTGCCGCGCAAGGCCGAGCGGCTGATCGAGGTCACCTATGAGGCGCTGATGCGGGGCATTGGGGCGGTCAAGCCCGGCAACACCACGGGCCATATCGGCGCCGCAATCCAGGCCTGGGCGCATGAGCAGAGATGCAGCGTGGTGGAGGATTTCTGCGGCCATGGCCTGGGGCGGGTGTTCCACGATCGGCCGAACATCCTGCACTATGGCAAGGCGGGCGAAGGCGTGCGGCTGGAGCCGGGCATGCTGTTCACCATCGAGCCGATGATCAATCTCGGCCGGCGCCATGTGAAGGTGCTGGGCGATGGCTGGACGGCGGTGACCCGCGACCGGGCGCTGTCGGCCCAGTTCGAGCATACGGTCGGCGTGACCGAGGACGGCTGCGAGATCTTCACCCTGTCGCCGCGCGGTCTCGATCGCCCTCAGTTCCCGTCCCAATGAGGGCCGGGCCATGTCGGACGGCTTCGACGATGCCGGCAAGGCGCCCAGGGATGCGGGCATGGCGACACCGCATCATGTGGGGCACCGAGAGCGCCTGCGCGCCCGATTCCGCAAGGCCGGCGCCGAGGCCCTTGCCGACTACGAGCTACTCGAGCTCATCCTTTTCCGTGCCATTCCGCGTCGCGACGTCAAGGCCCTGGCAAAGGCGCTGATCGCGCGCTTCGGCTCCTTCGCCGAGGTGGTCCACGCGCCCGAAGCGCGGCTTGCCGAGGTTCCCGGCGTCGGCACGGCCGTGGTGACGGAGATCAAGATCGTGCGCGCCGCGGCCCTGCGCGTGGCCCGGGCCGGGTTGGTGGACCGTCCCGTGCTCTCCTCCTGGAGCGCCGTGCTCGACTATAGCCGGGCGGCCATGGCCTTCGAGACGCGCGAGCAGTTCCGCATCCTTTTCCTCGACAAGCGCAACCGGCTGATCGCGGACGAGGTGCAGCAACAGGGAACCGTCGATCACACGCCCGTCTATGTGCGCGAGGTGGTCAAACGGGCGCTGGAGCTCTCGGCGACCGCGATCATCCTCATGCACAACCATCCCTCGGGCGATCCGACGCCCTCGCGCGCCGATATCGAGATGACGCGGCAGATCATCGATGCCGCGAAACGGCTCTCGATCACGGTTCACGATCACATCATCATCGGGCGCGAGGGCCATGCGAGCCTCAAGGGCCTCGGCCTGATATAGGGCGGGATGCGCACCCCGGATGGCCGGCGCCGGACGCGCCTCGCGGCCTCGGGCAAGGCTATGGACGCACTTGCCCCCCGGGGCGGCGGGGCATAGTTTATCCGAAAGGCGAGATGCGGGGCGCGCGCGCCACCGCACCCGCTCGAGAGCGAGAAGGAAAGGCGAACCGGCAGGCACGGGGACCCGGGAAGGAACGCCGTTGCGCACAGCATCCAACATCATCGACATGATCGGCAACACGCCGCTCATTCGTCTGCGCCGGGCCTCCGAGGAGACCGGATGCACCATCCTGGGCAAGGCCGAGTTTCTCAATCCCGGCCAGTCGGTCAAGGATCGCGCGGCCCTCTACATCATCCGCGACGCGGTCGAGAAGGGGCAGATCGAGCCCGGCGGCATCGTCGTCGAAGGCACGGCCGGCAATACAGGCATCGGGATCGCCACGGTGGGCAACGCCATGGGCTTTCGCTCGGTGATCGTCATTCCCGAGACCCAGAGCCGGGAGAAGAAGGACGCGCTGCGCATCATGGGCGTGGAGCTCGTCGAAGTGCCGGCGGTTCCCTACAAGAACCCCAACAATTACGTGAAATATTCCGCGCGCCTTGCCAAGGCTCTCGCGAAGACCACGGAGCATGGGGTGATCTGGGCCAACCAGTTCGACAATGTGGCCAATCGGCGGGCGCATGTGGAAACAACAGGCCGGGAGATCTGGGAGCAGACCGAGGGCAAGGTGGATGGCTTCGTCTGCGCGGTCGGCACGGGGGGCTCGCTGGCGGGCGTCTCGCTCGCCCTCAAGGAGCGCAACCGGGACGTGTGCATTGCGCTTGCCGACCCCTATGGCTCGGCCATCTATTCCTGGTACAAGACGGGCGAGCTGAAATCGGAAGGCAACTCCATCACCGAAGGCATCGGCCAGGGGCGGATCACCGCCAATCTCGAAGGCGCGCGGCTGGACGAGGCCTATCGGATCGCCGACAGCGAGGCGCTGGAGATCCTCTTCTCGCTTCTGATCGAGGAAGGGCTCTGCCTCGGCGGCTCCTCGGGCATCAACATCGCCGGGGCCATCCGCCTCGCCCGCGATCTCGGCCCCGGGCACACCATTGTCACGCTGCTCTGCGACCTCGGCACCCGCTATCAGAGCAAGCTCTACAATCCGGAGTTCCTGCGCCAGAAGGGCTTGCCGGAGCCGCCCTGGCTGGTGCGCCCGCGCGCCCCGCTGCCGCAGGTCTTCGAGGAACAGGCGGAGAAGGGAGCCGGCGGAGCCATGGTCGACAAGACGGTCGCCGCCCCCTGCAATCTCTCCTGATTGTCGGGCCCCGACAGTGCGGGGCCGGACCTGGCGGCACGGTTGCACGCCACTGCCGCCCCATCACGAAGAACAAGAACCAGGACGCGTGCGTGCGAGGAGGATATCCCCAATGGGTGACAATAGGAGCAAATGGCTGGTGGAGACCGATTGGCTGGCGGCCCATCTGAGCGCGCCGGACATCGTCGTGCTCGATGCGAGCTGGCATCTGCCGACCTCGAAGCGCGATGCCCGCGCCGAGTACGAGGCCGAACACATCCCGGGCGCCCTCTTCTTCGATATCGACGAGATCGCCGACACCGAGAGCGACCTGCCGCACATGCTGCCGAGCCCGGTCAAGTTCGCCGCGCGCATGCGCAAGATGGGCATTGGAGATGGCATGCGCATCGTCGTCTATGACAGCGACGGTCTGTTCAGTGCCGCGCGCGTCTGGTGGATGTTCCGGGTGATGGGCGCGCGCGACGTTGCGGTCCTCAATGGCGGCCTGAAGAAGTGGAAGGCCGAGGGGCGGCCGCTCGAGGACGGCGCGGCGCCGGCGCGCAGCGAGCGCCATTTCACGGCCCGCCGCAACGCCCGCCTGGTGCGCGATCTGGCGGACATGAAGGCTTTGCTCGCCGATGGCGGCGCGGGGCGCATTGTCGATGCCCGCTCGCCGGAGCGTTTCGCCGGGGCCTCGCCCGAGCCGCGCCCGGGACTGCGCGCCGGCCATATTCCGGGAAGCCGCAATCTGCATTATGCGCTGCTGCTCAACGAGGACGGAACGGTGAGGAGCAATGCCGAGATCGCCGACCTTCTCAAGCGGCTCGGCCTCAAGGGCGACGAGCCGATCGTGACCACCTGCGGCTCCGGCGTGACGGCGGCCATCCTTGCGCTCGCCCTGGCCCTTCTCGGCAATGAGGAGGTCGCGGTCTATGACGGCTCGTGGTCCGAATGGGGCGCCGAGGCGAGCCTTCCCGTCGAGACAGGGCCGGCAGAGACGGCAGAGGCGGCGCCGGCCGGCCAGTAGCCACCGCCCGGCCCGGTCGGCCGGAAAGCCAGGACGCAGGCGAAGCGTGGATATCGCGGCATGGTCTGCCGCACCTTCTCATGGCGCCGCCGCGTGACGCGCGAGCCTGTGCGGCGCGGCATTTGCGCGCCCTCGGCAAAGGGCCCTGCTCGTGGATCTCCCGCCGGAGCGGCGAGGGGCTCGAGGGCTGGTACGACTGGTTGCGCGCGCGCCAGGCGAGCCTTGCCGCCGCAGCCTTCGCCTGAGACCACGCCCCGTTCTCCGCCATCAGGAGAGAGTGACCATGCTCTTCACGGTTCTCGCACTCGGTTTCGTGCTCGGCCTTCAGCATGCGCTCGAGGCGGACCATCTCGCCGCCGTCTCGACCATCGCCAGCCGGCGGGCAGGCGTGCGCGCCATCATGCGCCACGGCGTGGCCTGGGGCGTGGGCCACACGCTCATGCTGCTCGCGGTCGCGGGCTCCGCCCTCGTGCTCGGGCTCACCATCGGCCCCAGGCTCGAGGCGCTGTTCGAGTTCCTCGTCGGGCTCATGCTCATCGGCCTCGGG